>CANGEH010000005.1 GCA_947452665.1 Caulobacteraceae bacterium | reverse complement strand
AGGCCGCCCGCGCCCAGATCGCCAAGGATACCGGGGCCACGGTCCATGCCCTGGTCGCTGATCTTGGCGAGACCCAAGGCCGGGCCAGCCTGCTGGCTGAGGCAGGCGAGGTCGATATTCTGGTCAATAATAATTCCGGCCCACCGCCGGGCTATTTTGCCAATTGGGACGAGGCCGCCTGGCTCAGCGCCATTAATGCCAATATGCTTCCCGCCCTGATGCTGATCCGCGGCGTCTTGCCCGGCATGCAGGCGCGTAAATTTGGCCGTATCGTCAATATTACGAGCGCCATGGTCAAGTCTCCGGTCGCGCCCATGGGCCTGTCCACCGCCGCCCGCACCGGCCTGACCGCCGCCTGCAAGGCCCTGGCCCCAGAGGTCGCGGCGGATAATGTCACCATCAATAGCCTGTTGCCCGAGCGGTTTGATACCGAGCGCCAACAGCAAATGGCCCGGCTCATGGTGGCCATGAAGAACATCACCTATGAGCAGGCGCGCGAAGAGATTGCCAATTCGATCGCCGCCAAACGCTTTGGCCAGCCCAGCGAATTTGGCGATGCCTGCGCCTATTTGTGCAGCGCCCAGGCAGGCTTTATCTCCGGTCAGCAATTACAAATGGACGGCGGCTCCTATCGCGGTCTGGTCTAGGGTCACGCCATGACAAACACAGTCAAGATCGCCCCGCTCGATCAGGCCCTGACCTTTGCGAGACGGTCACCCGCACACGGCGGACAGATTATAGCCGTGACCGCCTATGATGAGGACGTCGTCACGGGGATAGATCTGACCATATTGCAATCGGCGCCGGGCGAAGACCCGATCGATCTGGTCAACCGGCTGGGCTATGCGGCTCTGCAAGCGGCAATCCTTGCCGCCAAGACCGCGATCACGGTGGCGGCCTGCGAGCTTGATCGGCCCGTCGATCTGACAAGCGAGCACATTGCCGTTGGCACCAACTATCCCGAACACGCCAAGGAATCGGCGGTCCAGATCCGGCCCTTCTTGTTTCCCAAATATGTCACGCCGACCGGCCCACGTGCCGATATTCCGGTGACGGACGGTTTGCTGGATTATGAGGTCGAGCTGTGCCTGGTGGTCCTAAAACCGCTTGGGCTTGAGGGACAGGTTCAGGGCGGCTTGATCCTTGGCAATGACGTCACCGACCGCGCCGCACTGATGCGCCATGTCGATCTGAAAGATCCGCAATCGGGCAAGGGCTTTACCACCGGCAAGAGCGGACCTGGCTTTCTGCCGGTCGGGGACCTGTTTGTCGTGCCGCGCGACCTGAAAGCCTTTGTCAGCGACCTTGACCTGCAACTGTCAGTCAATGGCACGGTTCGGCAATCTGGGCCGGTCACGGACTGGATCTGGGATCTAGATGAAATCGTCAACCAGGCCAGAGCCAAGCGCGATGCAAGCTGGGCCTGGCGTGAAGGTACATCCAAGCTGGCCTTTTCTGCGAAGGGCGAGATACCGCCCCGCACCCTGATCATGGCCGGCACCCCCGCCGGAACCATCTTCCACGGCGTCCCCGGCGCAGATCGCCTGAGCGGGGCCGTAAAATGGCTATTAAGCGGCCGCAAAAAGCCCCTGCTGGCCCATGTCATCGAGGCCTATATTGCCCGCAGCCTTGCCCAGCGCACCTATCTGCAAAAAGGTGATCAGGTCACGATCGTCGTCGACCGCTTGGGTGTCTTGTCCAACGCCATTGTTTAGAGAGCAGACCCAATCTACGCTGACTGCGCCGCAATATGCGGTCACCCTGATCCGAAATTAAATAAAATGTCTTCGGGCATCAGGCAAAGCCGCCACTAAAGCAGGTATTATCGAATCTTCATTAACCCAATCGCGTATCTGTGGTTTGGCTTATGGAGGCATTTGTTATGCAGGCTCACAAACTGCGCATGGGTGAACAACACCCTATCATCCACGACTTCATTGCCCTCGGCCATCATCATTTCGAGGGTGGCCTTGATGCCGCAGCGGCTGGACGTCTTTTGGAAAAGATCCGGCACCTGAGGACCTTCGGCGAGGACCTGTTTCTGACCGAGGCCGAATTTGATGCCAATCCGCAATATATCGGCGTTAATCCCCAGCCCGGGCGCAACCTGCTCGAACCGTTCGAGGCCGATCTAGCCTTTGTTGAACAAGACACAGCCATTGTATCGGCCATGACGAGCCTACTTGGCGAGGGCTACGAAATCTTGCTGAAAAAGCTTATTTGCGGGGTGCCGGCTGGCATTGTCCCGGCCTGGCTAAAGGCGCGGATCGCGGGCAATCCGGTCAATAATCTGGGGGCCTATATCAAGCCCCAGTTTCGCGACATCACCTATTTTTATGGCATCGACTTTCACCAAGACCTTATCGATTACAAGGATCGTGAGGCCGATTTCGTCACGCTCTACGTCTATCTGCACGATGTCGGCCCGCATGACGCGCCCTTATTCCTGCTTGAAAATAGCCACAAATTGGGCGGCACCCTGTTTCCGCACGACCTGACCCGCCGTGGGGACGGATGGGACTATTGCGATGGGCGCGGTGGACGGGTTCACACGCCGCAAAAACGGCTTATAGGCAAGGCCGGGTTTGCCGCTGTCTGGCACGCCTGCACCCTGCACGGCACCCAACCGGATGCGGCCGATAATGAACGCCTGTCCCTGCGCTATCTCTTTGCGCGAAAACCCGGGGTTTCAGCGGGCATTGACCGGGTCAATGCCACCCTTCAGGGCCCCTTGAGCTTGAACGCCACCCGACAAGATCTCGATGCGCGCGGCGCAGCACGGCTCAAGGCCAATCGTGTCAACCAGGTCTAGGTGCTCGGCAGATAAGCCCCGCCACGCCTACACCGGACCGAGCCGCCAAGGCGTCTAGAGCGGCAGTTTTTACAAAAAAAGAAGATGATAATGTCAGAGCATCAATCCTTGGCGTCCCTTCGTCAAAAATTCCGCCAAGGTAGGCTTGAGCGGGAAGAATTGATCGCGGCGGCCAGCCATGGGTCGGCCATGCTCAAAGCGGTTCAGCATGCCCTGGATGGTTCTGACATTCGCAACATTGTGATCGAGGCCGACCGCATTTATCAAACCCTTGCCTCCGGGGTTCGTATGGTTTGGCAAACGGATGATTGGGGCGCAGCGCCAAGCGCAGTTTTTGCTATGGGCGCTTACGAGCCCAATGAGACGGCCCTCATGCTTGCCTTGGCGAGGGGAAAAAACCGATTTCTGGACATAGGCGCAAATCTCGGCTGGTTTTCGCTTCACATCGCCGCCGTGCTCAACCCCCAAGACCGGCTGATTTACGCCCTAGAGCCTGTCAAACGCACATTTGGTGTTTTGGTCCAGAATATTGCCTTAAACGACCTAAACCGTGTGGTCAGGGCCTTCAATCTGGGGGCCAGCGATCGGCCAGGGGAACTGTGTTTCAGTGTGCCCAAGGCTGCGGCGGCGGCGGCGTCCATGATTGATCTGCACCCCGATTGGACGTCGGAAAAACAGGTCTGCAGTGTAACGACCATAGACACATTCCTCGCCGAACAGGCCGCGGACAGAATTGATATTGTGAAGTGCGATGTTGAGGGGGCCGAGCTTATGGTCCTGCAAGGTGCCACGCGTCTGCTTAGTCAAGACCGGCCTGTGCTCTTGCTTGAGGTCCTGAGAAAATGGTCGAGGGCCTTTGGTTACCACCCCAATGATATTATCGCCCTGTTGTCGGACTATGGATATGCCTGCTTTGGCATCGGCAAGGACCGTGTTCGCCCAATAACAGCGGTGGATGAGGACACTCTCGAAACCAATTATATTTTTCTAACCGAGGCACACATCGCTGAAAGGTCCATTTTAGAGACCTTCAAGTCCGCCTAGGGCGCCATTAAAACACGCTATAAATATTTTGCATTTTTAGGTAAGTATTTTTCTGCCTAGACTTGAGTCGGGCACGCCACTGGTCAGCAAACGGTCAATTGTCCGGGGCATGGCGTAGAAGCTTGAATTATCCGACCCTAGATTGGTTCTTGTCATGTTTAGTCGCGATCTGACCGAGTGTAATATAGCGAGCTATGCCGTTGACCTAGCCGCTGCGCTAGGCGCTCGGACGGCCTTTACGCTTACGGGCGGTATGGCCATGTATCTGAACCGGGCGGTTGCCACACATTTAGACCTTCGCGCGGTCTATAATCAGCATGAGCAGGCCTGTGTGGCCGGCGCTGAGGGTTATGCAAAGGCCAAGGACTTTCAGGTGCCGGGCCTCGCGGTCGTAACCTCAGGGCCCGGCGCGACCAATACCATAACCAGCCTGTGTTCCGCCTATGGGGATTCTGCGCCCCTGATAGTGCTGGCCGGACAGGTCAAGACGGCTGATATTGACCGCTTGGGTTGCCGCACCCACGGGGCCCAGGAGGTCCGGTCTGAGGACCTGATCTCGCCCTGTGTTAAGCGGTTTTTGCGCCTATCGGCCTTAGACTTTCAAGACCAATTGGTCGAGACCTATGCCCAGGCCCTAACCGGTCGGCCCGGGCCCGTCTTTGTGGAAATCCCGCTCGATATCCAAAACGTGCCGTTCCACTATACGGCCGATGATCTGCAGCGGAGCGTGCAGGCGATCAGGGATCGCCTCAAAACAGATCGGACAGCGCCTTTTGATGTTCAGGCCCTGACCGACGCCGTGTCCTGGTTGTTGGCCGCTAAGCGCCCCTTGGTCTATGTCGGTAATGGCTGCCGGATTGCGGGGGTCGCCGAGGCGGTGCGATCGCTTGTGACCGCTCAAGGCCTGCCAGCAGTGTTTTCTTGGTTATCTCAAGACATTCTGCCGGGGGACCATGCCCTGAACTTTGGTGCACCCGGCGGGCTGGCCCCGATTTCGGCAAACCAGGTCCTCGGCGGCGCCGACCGTATCTTGTTCCTCGGTGCCAGGCTTGATCTTGGCACCACCGCCTTTCAAAGGCTTGAATTTGGGGGGCAGGCCGAGCGGGTTTTTGTCGATGTCGATCCTCACGAATTGCAGAAATTTGCCGATATTCCCAATGGTCGATCCGTATTGGCCAATTTGTGCGCCCTGCCCTTGGCCATGCGGGCGATGGGCGAGACGCGAGCCGATCAAGATTGGCTCAAGACCTGCGCGGAACTGCGGGCCGCGTATTTGGGCGATGAGCGCCAGCGTTTGCACACCGGCACCTTCAATGTCTATCGCCTGGCACAATGTCTGTCGCCCTGGTCCGGGGGCAAGACCTTTGTCACCACCGGATCGGGACAGGCAGTCGAGACCTTTCTGCGCTTCTTTGCCCCGGCCCAGAACAGCCGCTGCTTTTTCGGGACCTCGCTTGGGGCCATGGGATTGGGATTGCCCCAGGCCCTTGGGGCCGCCTTTGGCACCGACCGCCAAGTCGTCTGCATCGAGGCTGATGGCGGCTTGATGCTGAACCTGCAGGAACTCGCCACCTTGGCGCACTATGCCCCCAAGGGCTTTGTATTATTGGTGCTAAACAATGACGGATACGCGTCGATCTTGGCCTCGCAAATGCGCCATTTCGGCTCAGCCGGCGGGGCGGGACGCGCATCTGGTGTGTTTATTCCCGATTATCAGCGCATAGCGGCAGCCTTCAATCTGGACTATGTGCGGGTCGATAGCTATCTGGCCCTTGAAGCCATGCTGGGCACCCTGTCGCCGGATAGACCGCCGCTCTTTGTCGATCTATGTGTCGCGCCCACCGAAGCGCGGGGGCCCGCGGTCAAGACCGTGATTGGGCCCGATGGCAAGCTGTCATCCACCCCCCTGGCCGAGCTGCAATGGTAAACCCCAGCCCAGACATGCGGTTTTCGTTGCGGGGCAAGGTGGCGCTGGTCACCGGGGCGTCACGTGGCATTGGTGCGGCCTTAGCCAACGGCTTGGCAAGCGCAGGGGCGCGTGTGGTCGGGGTCGCGCGGTCGGTCGGACCGCGGCAGGCTTTTACCCATCCGGTTCACTATCTTGCTGCCGATGTCACCAAGGACGCGCAAGGATTGGTCGAGCAGGTCGGGCGCCAATTTGGGGCCATCGATATACTGATAAATGCGGCTGGCGTCAGTGTGACACCGGATGGGCCAGATCAATGGCAGGCGGCCTTTGACACAACGCTCGATCTCAACCTTCGGGCCGCCTATGCCTTGTGTTTGGCGACTGCGGACTTGATGGAGGTCAAGCGTGCTGGCGGGTCCATCATCAATGTAACCAGCATTAACAGCCTGGTCGGGTTTCCCGGCAACCCCGCCTATGTCGCAGCAAAAGGGGGCCTGCGGTTATTGACCAAGGCCCTGGCGGTTGATCTTGGGCCCAAGGGGATTCGGGTCAATGCGCTGGCGCCGGGCTATATTCATACCGACATGACGGCCGCCAGCTATGCCGACCCAGTGCGGCATGCGCAGAGATTAAATCATACCTGTCTTGGCCGCTGGGGCGAGGTTGACGATCTGGTTGGCGCAGCCATTTTTCTGGCCAGTGATGCGTCGCGCTATATGACCGGTCAAGACCTGGTCATAGACGGCGGCTGGACCGCGAAAGGCTTGGCATGACCCGCCCGTCCAGCCGCATTGGCTTTATGCAAGGTCGGCTGTCACCCTTGGTCGGCGGCAGGATACAGGCCTTTCCTTGGGACCACTGGCGAGACGAGTTTCGCCTGGCCCATCAACTGGGCCTTGAGCGCATGGAATGGACGCTCGACCAAGACAAGCTGTATGCCAATCCGCTCATGCTGGCCTCCGGACAGGCCGAAATCCGGCATCTGGCCAAGACCTGGAACCTTTCGGTCACCTCTGCTACCGGAGACTGCTTTATGCAGGCCCCGTTCTGGAAGGTTACTGGGCCGCTACGCGAACAATTGATTTTGGACCTAGCAGCCATTGTGCGCGCGTGTTTTTCAATCGGTGCAAACCTGATCGTCATGCCTTTGGTCGATAATGGGGCCTTGGAAAACGCGGCCCAAGAGGGCGTGCTCCGGACCAGGCTGCTGGCATTGCAGCCACTCTTGTCGCAAACCGGTGTCCGCATAGCCTTCGAAACCGATCTTGATCCCGATGCCCAGATGGCCTTCATTCAGGCTTTTCCAGCCGAACATTTCGGTATCAATTTTGATATCGGCAATAGCGCCAGTCTGGGCTGGGCACCGAGACTAGAAATTCCCCGCATTGCGCCGCGCCTGCTCAATGTCCATGTCAAGGACCGCCGCCTCGGCGGCACCACCGTAGCCTTAGGCGAGGGTGATGCCGATCTCGCAACCGTTTTTGCCCTGTTAAAGGCGGCTGGTTATGACGGACAACTGATCTTGCAAACCGCCCGCGCAGCCGATGGGAACCATTGCGCCGCCGCCAGGCGCTATCGTGACCTTGTAATGGACCTGATGGCGGCGGCATGAAACTTGAACTCGAAAACAAGGTCGTTCTGGTTGGCGGGGCCAGCCGCGGCATTGGTTTGGCCATCGCCCAAGCCTTTATCGATCAAGATTGTCAGGTCGTATTGACTGGCCGCAACCCCGAAGATTTAGCATCCGCTTGCCTGGCGCTCGGATCGTCTGCCTGGGCATACGCCGCCGACCTTACCGACCCGTCGGCCTGCCAAGCCTTAATCGCTGCTGTCGAAGACCGGCACGGCAGGCTGGACGTCGTCGTCGCCAATGCCGGCACAGGCGCTTCGGTTCCACCGGGCACGGAAACGCCCGGCGAATGGCAGCGCGTCATGGATCAAAACCTGTTCGCGGCCACCAATCTGATCACAGCGGCCAAGCCCTTAATGGCAAGCGGCGGCGGCGGTGCAATCGTCTGTGTCTCTTCAATCTGCGGCCGCGAGGCCCTAGGCGCGCCCGTCACCTATTCGGCGGCCAAGGCGGCGCTGGAGGCCATGGTCAATGGGCTGTCGCGCCCCTTTGCCGACGCTCATATTCGCATTAACGCCGTCGCGCCTGGCAATATCCTCTTTCCGGACGGGGTGTGGGACCGCAAAGCCAAGGCCAATCCTGAAGCGGTTGGGGCTATGCTGGCCCGAGAGGTGCCACAAAACAGGTTCGGGTCGCCGCAAGACGTCGCCGATGCTGCCGTGTTTCTAGCCTCGGCTAGGGCGGGCTTTATCACCGGGGCCATACTGGTTGTTGATGGAGGGCAGACGCGCTCATGGTAGATTCGACCGCTCCAAGCCCTCTACCCGTTGGTCTCGCCGCCTTTGACCTGACCGGAAAGACAGCCCTGATCACCGGCGCGGCCGGGCTGCTCGGCTATGAGCATGCCTGCGCGCTTGCGCAATTGGGGGCACGGGTCATTGTCACTGATCTGGATACCAGTAGGCTCGGCCGCATAGCGTCAGACCTGACAAATGCCTATCCAGGCCAGATCACAGCGCAGGGCATGGATGTGACGAGCAGCGCCTCGATTGCCAGCGTGACCAGCCAATCTGGCCCGATCGACATCCTGGTTAACAATGCGGCAATTGACCCCAAGTTCGAGACATCGGCCGGTGTGTTGGAGTTCAGCCGTCTTGAACATTTCCCCCTAGCCAACTGGGACCATCAGATCGCGGTGGGTTTGACCGGCGCGTTTTTATGCGCTCAGATCATTGGCCATGCGATGGCCGAGCGCGGGGCCGGCGTCATACTAAATATTGCCTCTGATCTATCGGTGATTGCCCCGGACCAGCGCCTCTATCGCCGAGAGGGCTTAGCCGATCATGCACAACCGGTTAAGCCGGTGACCTATTCGGTCATCAAGGCCGGGCTGGTCGGCCTAACCCGCTATCTTGCCGGCTATTGGGCCGGCCGCGGCGTCCGGGTCAATGCCCTGTCACCTGGCGGGGTGTTTAACGGCCATGACCAGGCCTTTGTTGATCGTTTGACCGCCTTAATCCCAATGGGGCGGATGGCACAGCGGCCTGAATATCGCGCCGCTGTGCAATTTCTTTGCTCGCCCGCATCCAGCTATATGACCGGCCAAAACATCGTCATCGACGGCGGGCGGACGGTGATTTGAGCGGACCACCCGCCGCTCAGGACCCGTTACCCCGCATAATTTCGAGAAAGATGCATGAGGATGTTTTTGTAATTGTCCAGATTAGCCTGCGCATTGGCGAGGTGTTGCTGCAGGGCTAAGATGGTCCTTGCCTGCTCATAAACCTCTGACAATTGCGCCAGCCTATGGGGTTGGCAATGAGCCAAGGCCGCCTCCAAGGCGGCCCGCTGGCCAGGGTCCAAAACCACGCCCCCACTCGCGGCCCGCAACAGGTTCTCGAAAATCCCGTCGACCATGGTGATGCTCGATTTTTCATAGCTAAAGATGTTTTTTTGACCCGTTGCCATCTCTAAGAAATCTAAGGGCAGTCCGATTTTTCTAGCAACTTCGGTTAAGTGTAAGGTCAGACTTACCGCATAATCAAAAAAATTATGCGTATGGTAGTCTTGGATGTGCAGAGAATTATTGATCCTATGCACCAAATGTGAGGATGAACTATAATAGGCGCTCGAGAATGCATGTTTTTCCAAATACCCGACTATATGGGGATGTGCGGACGGCATTCTTTCGTATTTTCTAAAATCGAGCGTTCGGGCAACCTCTGTTTTTTCAATATTTGCGCTGATAAACGGCATTTGCGCTAAGCCGAAAGTACAAAATAGCTCAAAAAACGTTGAGAACCGCCGATCGGGAACCGTGTGCATATTGTCGGTTAATAATTCTGACAGGTCTTTGTTGGCGACTTTTTTGTTCATAAGTAAGTAATTTGGGGCCTCTCGCTCGAGTATGCTGACAATGTTTTCCACGCCGCCATCGAGCAAAACATCGTCAGATCCAAACACCCACGTATAATGTCCCCGCGCCCGCCATGCTGGCGCTAATACATTAAAGCTGCCGCCCTGATTTTCAGCGTGAAACATATAGTTCAAGACCGGGAATCGATCGGCAAGCGCGCGGATAACCGATTGGGTCTCGGTGTCTGAAGCATTGTCGGTAATGAGCAACTCAACCTTTTTTTCAAGGCCATTCTTGAGCTGGTCCGCAATACACTGAACCGTCAATATCAGTTCATTGGGGCGATTAAAGGTCGGAATAACAATGCTCAATAACGGTTCTTGGTCCAGTGGCCGGACAAGACTGTCGGACAAGGCGCATTCGACTACAGACATGGTCGCTCTCTTATTACAGCTGTCCTCGCCCTAGCCGCCACTACGCGCCTTGGACTTACAAAATTCGTGTATCGTCTCGATCATGAAATCGATCTGTTCGCCGCCTAGGCCTGGATAGACACCGACCCAAAAGGTCCGCTCCATAATCAGATCGGCTTGGGCCAGGTCACCGATGGTGCGAAACACCCGGCCGGCCATATAGGGCTGGCGAATAAGATTACCGCCAAACAGCAAGCGGGTTCCGATACGGGCGTCTTCAAGCCAGCGCGTCAGTTCATTGCGCGTGAACGGGGCCTGGGCCTTGACCGTGATCGGAAATCCAAACCAGGCCGGATCGCTATTGGGCGTGGCTTCTGGCAAGAGCAGGAACGCCTGCAGGTCCGATAGCCCGGCCTTAAGCCGCGCAAAATTGTCTTTTCGCGCCTGGATGAAGCCATCCAAATGATCCATCTGGGCCAGGCCGACCGCCGCCTGCATATCGGTCATTTTTAGATTATAGCCCAGATGTCCATAAGTGTATTTGTGGTCATACCCCTTGGGCAGGTCCCCCATCTTCCAGCCAAACCGCTTGCCACATGTATTGTCCATGCCCGGCGCGCAGAAGCAATCGCGGCCCCAATCGCGAAAGGATTCAGCTAGGCGGCGCAAAAACTCGTTATTTGTGAAGACCGCACCGCCCTCTCCGGTTGTGATATGGTGGGCGGGATAAAAGCTTAGGGTCGCCAGATCGCCAAACAGGCCAACCTGCTTCCCGGCATAGGTTGAGCCCAAGGCATCGCAAGTGTCCTCAATCAGCCAAAGGCCATGGGCGTCACAAAGCTTGCGGATCGCGGCCAGATCAAACGGGTTACCAAGCGTATGGGCGGCCATAATGGCGCGGGTCTTTGGACCAATCGCAGCTGCGACCGCCTCTGGGTCAAGATTATAGGTCGTCGGCAACATATCGACAAAGACGGGCACCAGGCCCGCCCCGAGGATCGGATTGACCGTGGTGGGAAATCCCGTCGCCGCCGTTATCACCTCGTCGCCGGGCTTGAGCTGACGCGCCTTGAGTTTGGGCGAGGTCAGGGCGCAAAGCGCGACCAGGTTTGCCGACGAGCCCGAGTTTACGGTCATGGCAAACTTGGCCCCCAGGCGGGCTGCCAAGCGCGCCTCAAACGCATCATTGAAACGCCCAGTGGTTAGCCAAAAATCAAGTGAAGAATCCACAAGGGAGCGCATATCGCTTGCGTCATAAACCCGACCTGAAACAGGGACCGAAGACTTACCCGGCACGAAAGCGGCCGCTTGGTGCGCTTTGGCGTGATATAGCTCGACTAGATCGAGAATTTGATTCCTCAAGGCAGCCGTTTCTTGTGAAGGTTCAGCGAACAATTGAATAATACCTTAGGCAGGACTTTGCGCGAACAGACAAGTGTTGTCTATTTTATGAGCTAGGTCATGATTCGGGGGGATTGTGAATGTAACGATAGGTGCTGGAGATTGCATTGCGGATTTTGGTAACTGGAAACCAAGGCTATATTGGCCCTGTCTTGACCCCGCTGGCCAAGGCCCGCGGCCATAGCGTCACAGGCTTTGACACGGGCTATTTTGCGGACGGAGCCCCCGACCCGGCGGTGCAGCATCAAATCCGCGGCGATGTGCGCGATATTGCGGCCAAGGACCTTGAGGGGATTGATGCGATCATCCATTTGGCCGCCTTGTCCAATGACCCAATGGGCGCATTGGACCCCGAACTCACACTCGACATAAATTTTCGTGCCAGCGCCCGATTGGCTGGCCTTGCCAAGTCGGTTGGCGTGCCTCGTTTCATTTTTGCGTCCTCATGCTCCTTATATGGCGCATCAGGCGGCGAGGCAGATTTGGACGAGACCGCACCCCTGCAGCCCGTATCGGCCTATGCCCTATCCAAGGCCAAGACGGAGGAAGCCTTGCTGGCCCTGGCCGACCGGCATTTTTCACCCGTCTTCATGCGCAATGCCACAGCCTATGGCGTCGGGCCGCGGCCGCGGTTTGATCTGGTGGTCAATAATCTGGCGGGCTGGGCCTATACAGACGGTGTCCTGCGCATACTGTCGGATGGCACACCATGGCGGCCACTGGTGCATATTGAAGACATTGCCCTGGCTGCCCTATGTGCTGCTGAGGCGCCCGCAGACATGGTTCACGCCCAAGCCTTCAATATCGGCCATCCAGACGGTAATTATCAGGTCCGCGACATAGCCCTTGCTGTGCAGGCCGCCTTTGCTGGATCCCAGCTTGAGTTTTCAGGCACAGCGACCCACGATCCAAGATCCTATCGGGTTTGCTTTGACAAGGCGCTAAACCAATTGCCAGGCTATGTGCCGCGCTGGACCCTGGATCGCGGCATTGATGAGGTAGCAGGCTGGCTAAGGGCTGGCGGCCTGGGCGCGCATCGTTTTGACTCACCGCACTTTAACCGGCTAGCCCAGCTTCAACAGGCCAGGGCGCAAGGCCTGCTCGATCGCGATCTTCGGCCAGCAAGCCCGCTAAACTGAGCAATTAACGGCAAAACAGGGGCTCAATCCAGCAGGGCAGCCTCTCTTAGGCTGGCAACCGTGCGGCGAAACCCGTCAATAATCGGCACCTTGGGCGTCCAGCCCAAGGCGCGTAATCGGCCAAGATCAGGCTGGCCGCCGGTCAAGATTGTCTTGGGATACAGGGCCTCATCAATGCTTTCAGGAAGCTCGACCTCTAGGCGCAATTCTGGGAAGGCTTGGCGGGCAAGACAAAGCGCAAGCGCCCTAATGCTTAAGACCGCTTCATCATTGCCAAGATTATAGGGGCATGCCACCTCGCCCTTGAGCAAGATGGTGAACAGGCCAATAATGGCATCAGTGACATAGCAAAACGGCCGCCGGGCAAGGCCATCACTCATGATTTTGAGGTTGCGACCCGCCAGGATGTCCGCAGCAAAATCGGAATAGATTCGCCCATCCGTGACATCAATCTGCGGGCCATAGGTGTGCATGATCCGCGCAATATGGGTCGGGACCCCGAATTGATGCGCCCAGGCCACACACAGGGTTTCCGCTGCACGCTTGCCCTCGCCATAACAGGCCCTCACGGTCGCCGGGTCCAGATAGCCATAATCACGCTCCGAGATCATTTCCGCTTGGGTTTGCCCATACACCTCACCGCTGGACAGCAGTAAAAAGCCTTGGACCTGATCGCGCCGCGCAAGTTGCAGCAGATTATCTGTGCCAATGACATTAGCCCTAAGGGTTCCCACCGGATCAGAATTGAACTGGCGGCCGGTGGCGGGGCTGGCCGCATGAAGGATGAAATCGAGCTTCCTTGGCGGCGCAATCGGCTGAACAACATCGCCGACCATCAGCTCAAAATCGTCTCGGCCCAGATAGGGCCCTAGCCGAGCAGTCAACGTGTCTGGATTTCTGACCATGGCCAGAACGCGGCACCGATCCCCCCCAGCCCGGTCATTGAGGCCCAAAAGGGTTGCGACCAGATAACTTGCCAGCGCACCCCCGGCCCCCGTAATCAATACGGTGCGCCCATAAAACGCAGACCAGTCTAGGGGCGCATTCAGGATGGTTTGAATATCCGATTGAATTATTGTGGTTTCTTTGGACGGCATTATTAAACCTCAGGCGCTTACTGCAAGATTAAAGATTTGAGATTCAACTTCATCGCTCAAAACAAATTGTGTTCGTTCCCGCGTACAAAGCTGAAAACCAGCTTGGCTAGGCAATCAGCGTCAATTCCTTATTACCAACTTTAATGGTAAAAATCCTAGACTACCCGTCTAGGTCATAATAAATGATTCCTATCAGGGGCAGATTCGAAATTCGTCCATCCCGCAGGCAATCGCGGCCCAGGCCCAATTTCGAATTGAACGGAAATATGGCGCGAAAGGTCGTTTGTGAATGTCTGGATATGGTCTGGCGGACTCTGTGCTGCTCTCGTCGAAAGCGGCAGGACACTTGCCCTGGCCATTGGCGGAACGGCCCTTCGTGATTGCCGAGATCGGCATAAATCATAATGGCGACCTTGATATTGCAAAGCGCTTGATCGACGAGGCCAAGGCGGCGGGTTGCGACGCGGTAAAGTTTCAAAAGCGCACGATCGATATCGTCTATACGGCCGAAGTGCTGGCACAGCCGCGTCAAAGCCCATGGGGCACCACACAGCGCGCCCAAAAAGAAGGGCTTGAGTTCGGGGCCGCCGAATACGACGTGATCGACGCCTATTGCCGCGAAGTGGGACTTGATTGGTTCGCATCGGCCTGGGATCTTCCAAGCCAAACATTTCTCGAAAAATACAACCTTAACCTTAATAAAATTGCCTCGGCAATGCTAACCCATATGCCGCTGGTTAAGGCTGTTGCGGCGGAGGGTAAGTTGACCTTTGTCTCCACAGGCATGAGCACGCTCGAACACATTGACCGCGCCGTGGACGTGTTCAAGCGGGCCAATTGCCCGTTTGTTTTGATGCACACAGTTTCGACCTATCCCACGCCGCCTTCAGATCTAAACCTTTTGGCGATCATGACGCTTCGCCAGCGCTATGGCGTGCCTGTCGGCTATAGCGGCCATGAAAGCCTAGTCGAGCCTAGCCTATTGGCGGCGGCCCTAGGTGCCGTAGTGATTGAACGGCATATCACATTGGACCGGACCATGTATGGCTCAGACCAGGCCGCATCATTGGAGCCGCATGAAATGCGGCTGCTCGTGGCGCGGCTGCGCGATCTGCCCTCCTGGGCCGGTAATGGTGAAAAGAAGCTTATGCCCGGCGAGGCGTCGGTTGCTGAAAAGCTTAGATATTGGAATAACTAGGCGTGATGGGGCCGAATAAGGCCTCTAGACCTACCAGCACTTCCAGGGCGCACCCTGAGCCCAGAGCTGTTCAAGCTGGTTCTTGTCGCGCAATGTGTCCATGGGTTGCCAAAATCCAGTGTGCTCAAAGGCCCGCAATTGACCGGTTTGGGCCAGGGTCCTTAGGGTGCTCAATTCCAGCACGGTATCGTCACCCTCGATCAGGCCCAGCACCTTGGGCGACAGGACAAAAAATCCACCATTGATCAGGCCGCCTTCGTTAACAGGCTTTTCAACGAATTGTTTGACCTGGTCACCGTCAATCGCCAGCGCGCCAAAACGCGCAAGCGGCATGACAGCTGTAACGGTTGCGTCAGCCCCATGCGCCTCATGAAACCGAACCAGTCGGCCTATATCGACATCGCAAAGCCCATCACCATAGGTGAGGCAAAAATACGGGTCTTCGGCGACATATTTGGCAATCCGCTTGACCCGGCCGCCGGTCATGGTCTGGTCGCCCGTATCCACAAGCGTGATGGTCCAGGGTTCGGAATAGCTTTGATGAACCTCTAACTGCCCCCCGGGCCGAATAGTCAGGTCGGCATTATTATAGGCATAGTTCAGAAAGTACTCGCGGATCTTGTCGCCGAGATACCCGCAACAGATCACAAAATCATTGAAGCCATAAGCGCTATAGCACTTCATAATGTGCCAAATGATCGGCTTTCCGCCAATCTCCACCATGGGCTTGGGGCGAATATGGGTTTCCTCAGCAATACGGGTTCCCCGCCCGCCGGCAAGAATGACGACCTTGGTGCGGGTTTTAAGCATGGTCGAGCAAACACCCAATAGGATTGAACACCGCAACGCGAACATCCCTTAAGGCTTCGAATCGCCCGCCCAAACTATAGTTTTGGCCCGCCTATTAGTAGTGAAAACCAATTAGCACGTTTGATTTTTTTTCCATTGCCGCCCCTTAATTCTTACCCCTTCCATATAAGTGTCTAATGCGCGCTTTCGATTGTATAGATCAGTCTGAAAGCGATCAAAATCATTATATAAATCAATAGCTTCTTTGTTAATTTCACAAATATTGTTAAACTGTTGCAATCTTTGCGGGCGGCAGTTTTCTAATATTTCTTTCATCCGATTTATTTGACCCGGCCTCATGAAAAATTCATTGCCAATTGAGAGCAACATATTCTTAAACATTACGTCTACGAAGGTAATCAATGGAATATCAAAGTTCGAAACCCGATCATCTCCATTTATTTGTTCAAAAAAATCGTCCGGTATACCGTATAATTGACTGAGTTCCATAATGGCTATCGGCGTTTCCCAGCCTAAATCTCTTTGAGTCATATGATCGACCCTATAGGCCTGGGAGTTATGCTGCCTGTTTACGACAAGGTCCTTACTCCAATATACAGATTTGCTATTTTTGTGTTTTTCCAAATATCCAAATAATTGCGGAAATAAGGTGTCAATTTTTAGGTATTTAATGAGGTCAATGCGCCGCGCCACGCTTGTCCGCTCCAGGCAAACGCTAATAAATGTGACTTGATGAAAACCAACCCCACACATCAGGTCCGCAAAACCATCAAATCGGCGATCGGGGCAGCCCAATAAGGGCACATAGATTTGTCGGCTTAGGTCAGCGCTATAGGTTCGGCTATTAAGACTTAAAAAATCGGGTCCCTCAGCTTCCAATTTTGAGACCACCGAACCAAGCCCGCCGGGCAAAAGCACATCGTCCGAACCAAACGTCCAGGTCCATTCACCGCGACTGCGCCAGCAAGCCGCAAACAATTGAAAAGCGGCACCTTCATTGCGCTCATGAAAAACATAACTCACCGAACCAAACCGATCGGAAAGCGCACGGATTGCCGACTGGCAATCCGGCTCAGAGGCATTGTCGGTAATGATGATTTCGACCCTACCCTCCAGACCATTTATGATCTGGCTGGCGAGACTTTCGACGGCCATCACCATTTCGGGCAGGCGATTCCAGGTCGGGACCACGATGCAAAGAAGCGGTTTTTGCGTTAGGGGTTTCATCCGCATTTCGGCGATACGACAATCTATCATACCCAATCCCCATAGCGTTCGCGGCATGCCAAGGGGCGATAAGGCACCAAGACCGGCCCCAATGCCGCATTATGCCCCTGCACGACATTGCTACAATTTACAGGTTAACCCTTTTTTGGAAAACCAATTTAGGTTAATACGCTCACTGATTATCTTGAGTCGAAGTACAGGACCAAAAAATTTGCATTGCGCCATAGAATTTTTTGAAATTGGAACCCCAGTATCGTCACCCATACTTAAATCGTCACGGGCAATGCCTGAGGTCTCGCTTGACCGCTCGGGCAATCGAGACTCTGCTTATATCGCCAGCCAATATAGCATTGCAAAGGCTATTCACTTCGGCTCGACGAATCACTCTAAGGGTGCAATACGATTATTCCGACCCCAGATTAATGAGGTAAGACTATGGTATTGCGCGCCGTGGACGAATTCGACCTTTCCTGGCCTGAGTTTCGCGACAAACTGGAAACTGCAACCCAAGAGAAAATCGCGAGATTGCCGCAACTCGACAGGCTCCGCGCCGCCAAAACGCTGCAAGTCTATAGTTATGGTCTCAAAAGCCGACAACTGGTCCCACAACTGCGAAAAAATGGCATAAACTGCCTGATATTTGACAATAATCCACTTGTCCGTGAACGCGCCTTAGCCGACGGGTTTGAGGTCATAGAGCGTTTTGACCCGGCGATTCCGATCGTCGTGGCCGCCGGCCAAAATCAAATAGAAATCATGGACTCGCTCACCAAGGACAACTTATCTGAAAATGCTTATTATTTGTTAGAGACATTATACGCGCTAAACCTGAATACAGAATGGGAAAAGTCTCAGCATTTTTCCGATAGCACCGCTGTGAACCCCGAACGGCTCTATACAATCTATCAAGCGCTCAACCCCAAGAGCAGAGCTGTATTCTTGGAGGTTCTGCAATACCGTATTTCGCTAAACGTACGTCATTTGCTAAGCCGCCAGCCAATGGCCCAGATGTGGATGCCGCCGGTTGCGAACCTCAGCATTCAGTCCTTCTGCGACATTGGCGCCTATGACGGCGACACCTTAGAGGCGACCAAGCGGCTTTACCCAGCCCTCACAAAAAGCTTCACCATCGAACCCAATAAGGCACTGGCAAGCGCTATTGCCGCCATGTCCGAACGGTTGGGCATCAAAAACACCAATTTCATAGGCGCTTGCTGGAGCCATACCACGCGGCTTAGCGAACTCGGATCCACAGACGGAATGTTTAGCCTATCTGAAAGCAAGACCGGCGATATTGACGCGCAACCCCTAGACGCCCTGCTTTGCAAAGACGTCTATGATTTTATTAAGATGGACGTCGAAAGCACTGAACTCAAGGTTATTTTGGGAGGGGTCGAAAGCCTTAATCGTGCGACCTGTATAGCCGTGGCATCCTATCACCTGGCCGATGATATCGTCTCCTTGCCAACACAATTGAGAATGCTGCTAAAAGATAACCCGTACAGGAAATGGGATCTATATTTTACCCACAGCTCGCAAACCTTTGATGATTCTATATTCTTTTTTGTAAAAACTAAACGTTAGCCATAAGCATGGCCAGGATGGACGTGAGCGAACACGAACAGGGTTCTCATCGCAATCTAGGTCCCGTAAGCTGCTTTCCAGTTGCGCGCCGCTTAACCTAGCGCGCCTGACAAACGGGGCAAGTCATGATCCAGCGGCGCGCATTTCTGGCGGCAGGGGCCGGCGCCCTTGGCCTGGCTGCAGCAAAGGCCGTCGCTGCGCCTGTGCTCTCAGCCAATAATTTTGGCCTCACCCATGCCAAGGCTGAGCGACGCAATGGCTGGATCGAGGTTGATACCGCCGCCTTCGAGGCCAATATTGATGCGGTACGGGCCATAATTGGCAAGTCCAGGCTCTGTGCCGTGATGAAGGCTGACGCCTATGGCAATGGCATTGCCCTGCTCATCCCCTCCATCCTTGCCAAGCAGGTTGGCGATGTTGCCCTTACCTCCAATGACGAGGCACGGGTGGCCCGCCAACTGGGCTATCGCGGCCGGATTTATCGCATCCGCACCGCCACACCCGATGAAATGGAAGACGGCTTTGGGTTTGGGATTATAGAGCTGATCGGCAATCCAGAGGCGGCGGCAAAGCTTCAGACCCTTTACCAAAAGCGCAAGACCGGCCGGGCCTTGCCGGTGCATCTTGCCTTGAATGCCGGCGGCATGTCGCGCAATGGGGTCGAGCTCTCAACCGATTATGGCAAGGCTGACGCGCGCGCCATGCTGGCCCTGCCGGGGCTAAAGATCACCGGGGCCATGACGCATTATCCCAGCGAAGAGGCCGCCGATATTCTTGGTCAGCTTCAGCGCTATCACGACGATCTTTCCTGGCTGCAGGGCCAGGACCTGGCCTCAAAGGGCCTGGTGCGTCACACCGCCAATACATTCGCCACCCTGATCCACCCACAAACGCGGCTGGATATGGTCCGGACCGGCGGCGCGCTTTATGGCGATCCAGGCTCGGTTCAGACAGGGGCCTTTATCCAGACCATGGCCATTAAGTCGCGCGTCGCCGCCGTCAATCACTATCCAGCGGGCCAGACGGTTGCCTATGACCGCACCTTTAGGCTGGAACGCGAAAGCTGGCTGGCCAATATCCCGATCGGCTATTCCGATGGCATACGTCGCGGCTTTAGCCATTCCAACCGCGCCGAATTCCCCGCCGAGGGCCGCAATCACAGCCAGGTCCTAATCGGTGGCCGCCGCTATCCCATCGTCGGGCGTGTGACCATGAATACGATGATGGTCGATGTCACAGGCGCTCAGGATACCGTGCGCCTAGGCGATGAGGTTGTACTGTTCGGCGCTCAAGGCGCGGATCGCATCACCCAGGCCGAGTTTGAGGCCAATAGCTCAGCCTATGCCCCGGAAATGCTGGCCATGCTGGGCGCGACCTTGCCCAAGGTGCACAAGGCCTAGTGCGGCTCCTCGCCGCCGGAGACATTCATCGATTCCGCCGTGATATAGCCCGCGCCCTGCGAGCATAAAAACGCAACAGCATTGGCTGTATCCTCAGCCAGACCTGCGCGGACTAGCGGACAAGCCCGACCAGGCCGGGCTTGGGGGTGAAACAGGGTTTAACGTGCGGCAATCCAGACTTGGTGGCCATTCTGGCAATATCGATCATCCCGCCATTTCGGCCCTAATAAACCGCAGATTGGCCTGCAGGCGCTCGTCCCAAGGCGCGAGCAGTGCGGCCTTCTGGGCATGGCCAAGCGCAGCCTCCCGCAAGCCAAGATTCCAGGACGATAGCGCGGCAAGATCATCGCCAAGCGATCCCCAATAGTACGGATCGGTCGGATAACCTGTTTGCGGTGCCCTTATCGAGAGGCCACGGAGGGCCGCTCCGTGACAAGCGGGCCATGCACCTTCGCGATAATAGTGCTCTGCTAAGCCAAGCCACGGCTCGCGCGCATCGGGCGCCTCGGCAAGCGCACGAAAAAAGAAGGGAACGGGGTCGCGCCCTAGCGCCTTGGCACAGGCCGCCATTGTCATGAACGAGCCCACCCGTTCGGGGATAAAGGGTTTGTCTGTGAACCTAAGATACCGTTCGTATTCAGCAATCGCGTCTTCATGCTGACCTGCGAAATAGTATTCGCGGGCGAGGTAATGGGCCATTCGGGGGGAATAAGGCTCTTCGGCAACCGCCGCCTTTAGAAGCTCAAGATAGCTAGAGCGACTTTTTGCCATATCCGGCCAGTGATCGACCTGCATATCCGGAAGCGCCACGACCTGTTCGATGATGCGGTCGGGGTAAAGCGCCTCATGGCAGGCGTGCCGCCAACGATATCCGTGGCGGGCATGAATACGATTATTCAAAAAGGTAATACCCGGTGAACCATCGGGTTGGTGACTATAGATCAGGGTAAAGCTGGCCCGGGTCGTGTCCGCCGTCCAGTCGCGTTCAAGCCTGCCCCGCCAGCCAGGCGCCAGCACTTCATCAAGGTCCAAGGCTATACAAATATCGACATCGTCTGGGACCAGAGCAAGGGCCGCATTGCGCGCATCATCAAAGCGCCAAGGCCTAATGCGCAGGTCGTGAACAATGGCACCGTGCTGGCGCAATAGATCGGGGGTGCCATCGGTTGAACCCGTATCGGCGACGATCACACAATCTGCCTCAGCGCATGCCTCAATGAATCGGACGGCAAAATCCGATTCATTGAGGGCAATCGCATAGACGGCAATCTTCATCCGGCGCCCTATCGCTCAGCGCATAGCGCGCCTAAGTACCGCTGCCCGGCACAGGTCAGCAAAATTAAGCTGCGTACCATAGTGCCGCCCTATTGATACTCGGCGCTATTGCCATGTTCTCGCTAGGGTATAAATCCGGCCGGTCCAGTTGGGCCAGTTGGTCCGGCTGGGCCGGTTGCACCCGTTGGCCCGGCTGGGCCAGTTGCACCGGTTACGCCCGCTGGTCCGGTTGGTCCAGTTGCGCCCGTTACGCCCGGTGCACCAGGTGTGCCCGTCGCGCCCGTTGTTCCGGTTACGCCCGCTGGTCCGGTTGGTCCAGTTGCGCCCGTTACCCCCGGTGCGCCAGGTGTGCCCGCCGGGCCCGTTGGCCCGGTTACGCCCGCTGGTCCGGTTGGTCCAGTTGCGCCCGTTACCCCCGGTGCGCCAGGTGTGCCCGTCGCACCCGTTGGCCCGGTTACGCCCGCTGGTCCGGTTGGTCCAGTTGCGCCCGTTACCCCCGGTGCGCCAGGCGTGCCCGCCGGGCCCGCAGGACCAACCAAGCCGATCACAGGATTATGCAAACGCGCATTGGCAAGAACAGCCTGATCGATATCCAGATAGCTTTCGCGGAAATCTTCACGTTGACGGTGCATCAGCGACTTGCTGCCGCGGCCAAAGTGGATCTTGGCCCCAACCATCAGCGCGTTATTGTCCGAATTAGCGTATAGGCCGTCGGCAAACAGCGACACGCCGACGCCGCTATCGATCGGCAATTGGTATTCCACACCTGCGGCGCCATAGTTTTCGCCGCCGGAATAGCGATGACCAATAGATAGCTTGAGATCTTCTACCGGATAATAGGCCAGATTAATCACATCAAAGGCGCGGCTCTTAATATCTCCGCCTTCCCAGCCGACCAAGCCTTCCACGGTCAACCTGTCGAGATAGGCCTCGCCACTCACACCCGCTCGGGCAAGGCCAATAGAACCGGCCGCACCACCCGAAAGGGTGCCGTTAAAGCTGTTTAGGGACGAATAGCTGGCATAGACACCAATGCCGCCATGGTCAGGATCGCGACGGAATACCTGTGCCGCAACACCTCCAGTGACGCTTTGACCGGCAAAATTCGTGGCCACATCCAACTGCATCGCCGAGCGCTGCCCGAGCGGCGTTGCAATCAAGCCATTGAAACCAGCAGACCCGTGATTATCGGCCGTTACGCCACCCTTAACACCGACCACGCCATTGAAACCAGACACGGCTGGAAGCTGGAGGCCTGCCGCCGCACGGGCCGCTGGCGTCGCAGGGACAGCGGCTTGCGCCTTCGCCCAGGCCATCGAATCGGCAAATTGCGGAACCGGGGCCGCCGCCTTGGTCACCAACTGGCTAACAATCTGCGAAGTCTGTTGGGTGGCCAGAACCTGGTTGGCCTGCCCGCCCCTCAGGGCTTCAACCTCAGCCTTGAGTTCGGCATTATCGCGCTTGATCGCAGCATTATCCTGCGAGATCTGTTCTAGCCGAGCCTGCAACTCATTCAAGCGCACCAACACGGGATCAGGCGCTCGACTGGCGCGCGCGAGCACTGGGGTTGTATGGCCTAGAAGCGCAGCAATCGATGCTCCAAGCAGTAAATTGCGAGATCGATACTTTTTATGATTACCGGACATCCGTATTCCCCGAAGATAAATTTCGGCCCCCTTAATACAAAACGTCCTATAAAGTCCATAGTTATTACTATGTTAAAATCTAAGATTGAATTCTGACACTCTACAAATTGATAGTGAGGCGCGACAGGTGAACCCGCCCTTGAAACGAAACGCTTCCAAATTCCCGCAAAAGACACCCCCCCGCCCCAAAAACAGCCTCTCACTTTCGGCCTCAGCATTTGGGCGCGGCGATAGAGCATGATGCACATTAGCGATGGGCGGAGAGCCGATGCTCGCCTCGCCGATAAGACATCGAACCAGAAATACGACGCCGATGAATCAAACCGCAGACGGTACCAGTGCTGGGCGCCCTCCACGTGACGCTATTCATCGCCCTTGATCAGTCGGGCAATCAGCTTGGCATCCAGGCCCAGCAGCTCGACATGAACAATACCCCGGAAATGCTGGCCATGCTGGGTGCGACCTTGCCCAAGGTGCGCAAGACCTAGTGCGGCTCCTCGCCGCCGGAGACATTCATCGATTCCGCCGTGATATAGCCCGCGCCCTGCGAGCATAAAAACGCAACAGCATTGGCTGTATCCTCAGCCAGACCTGCGCGGCCCATGGGTATGCGGTTGATCATGGCCGCCATATAGGCCGCGACGGACTCATGCCCCGTAACCTTGGCGAAATACTCATTTTGCCAGGCGCCAAGGCCAGTGGTCACATGATTGGGGCAGACATTGTTCAGGGTTATGCCATGCGCGCCAAGCTCAATCGCGGCTGAGCGGACCAGGCCGACCAGGCCGTGCTTGGAGGCGGAATAAGCTTGGGCATGGGGAAACCCAGACTTGGCCGCTTGGCTAGCAATATTGACGATCCGCCCGCCATTGCCTTGGTTGATCATGATCTCGGCGGCGGTCTTGATACCGAAAAAAGCGCCGGTCAGATTAACGTCTATGACCTTGGCCCAGTCCTGGGGTGAGACCTCCAGCAGCGGCTTCATAATATAGCCGATCCCGGCATTATTGACCCAGATATCCAGTCGGCCAAATTCGGAAAGGCTTGCCTGGCCCAGCGCCTGAACCTGATCATAATCGGTTACGTCACAAGCTCGGGTGGCGACGGCATAGCCCTCTTGCCGACAGGCCATAGCCAGAGCTTGGATTTCGTCGGTGAGCGTCACATCCGACAAGATGATCTTGGCACCCTCGCGGGCTAGACGGCGAGCAATGGCAATCCCGAGCCCCGCCTTGCGGCCAGAACCCGTGATGACGGCAACCTTGCCGGCAAGCGAAAGCGGCTGGCTCATGGTCTAGCGCTCCTTAAGCTTCGATAGATTCGGTCACCAAAAAGGTGACATCGGCCATGGCTTGAAACTGGGCTGCGATCTTGGTCATGGCCTCGCTAGCCACATCCTTGCCGAACTGTTCCTCATTATTAATGTCAATAATTTCAATGTATTGATAAGGTGGCGGCGCATCAGACCCCATAACCGCTACCGCGCGCTCAACGCGGAAACCATCGATGGAGCCTAGGCTGCGAACCGTCGGCAGGTCGGTTGTCTTGGCCCAGGCCTCATAGTCTTGCTGGGTAATGCCGGGCTTAAGATTGAACAGGGCGATCAAACGCATATCGGTTCTCCTTTGCTAAATCAGGTTTGGGCGTAAAGCGCCGCCTCAAGATCGTCAGACACATTGGCGCTGTCGGCCAGGGTCATAACGGTATCGGTCAAGGCCTGGTGGCGATCAGCCATACCGGCGAAAACCATACAGGCGCGCGCTTTTTCGAGGTGTTGGTCATAGGTCAGGGGTAGTGCCGGAGAGCCCAGCTGCGCGAGGATTGAAACCTCAAAACGCGAGCCATCACTTAAAACGGCTGTAGCCAGCGCGGGTGTAAAGGCGGCGGGGTCTTGATTATCGTTCACCACGATTTCGATCTTTTGTGCCAGGGCCAGGGTCTGGGGATCATGCAGGCGATCTGGGCTAAAGTCTTCGAGCCCCACTGTACCATAGCGCAGGACAAGACTGGCAAGATAAGGCAGGCATAGTCGTGCATAGGCGGGCGTCATGTCCGCTATGGCCGGCCGCCCGACAAGCCGATGGATCAAGGGTGGTGCACTATAGGTCAGACGCGCTAATCGTTCTGGCGACACCGCGTGCGCCGCCATCAGGCGTTGGGTCGCGACAATGCCGCCATGCGCCGCGCGGCCGGTTGGGAACGGCTTCCAGCTCACCTCTGAGATCCGAGACACCGTGGTTAACTGATTTAAAACATTAGATAAATTAGCAGAATCTTCAAATAGGCTAAGATATCCAAAGGGCCCATCGATCGCGCCCTTGGGGCCGGGAAGCCCGGCCTGAGCCAGGTCCATAGCCTGGACCGCAGAGCGCGCACCGGCCGCAATTTGCACCGGCAAGGTTGGCAGGCCTTCAAGGTGCGCCTGCATGGTGCCGCTGGCAAAGGCGAGGCCATAGCCCAAGGCATTGATGGTTTCATCGCGGCTAGAACCGCGCAGTTTGGCCAAGGCTGCAATACAGCCAAATATACCTGCTGTGGCCGGGCGGAAGAATTTTAGCGGCGAGGTTGCGGCAAGGCCAAGCGCCACAGAGACATCCACCCCGGCGCATAATGCGGTCAAAAATCTACGCCCATCACAGGGCGGGCCGCGATCAATTTCCGCCAAGAGCACAGCAACCAAGGTTGCCAGTGGATGCACGACGGCCGGTTCATGGACGCAATCAAACTCCTGTCCGTGAATTTGATAGGCATTAACAAAGGCCGCATTTGGCGCCGGAAGTCGCAAACCGGGGCGGCCAAGCACTGTGCTGCCCCTGTCTGAGGGCAGGCCCCAAGCTGAAGCGGCTGCAAACAAGGCATCAGCATAGGGCGCTTTGGTTCCCGCCAAACCAACGGCTAAACTGTCGTGTAAAAAGAGTTGAGCGCGCTGCTTCGAAAGCTCATCAAGTGAAGCCCACTGAACCGATGCAACATAATCGGCAAACACGGCGGATGCGGGCTGAGAATCCAATTTAAAGTCTCGAAAAACTGACTAGGACCTCTTAGTATCTAGTTGATTTTGCATGGTTTAGAAACCGCTTAAAGCTATTTCGGAGCGTAATTTATGTCCGTTATTGTTTCAGAGTCCACGACCTTTGAGGTCGAGGTCGAGGTGTTGATTATTGGTGGCGGGGCCTGTGGCCTGACCGCGGCCCTGGCCGCTAAAGATGCTGGTAGCGACCCCCTGGTGTTGGAGCGCTGGGCGACGTGTTCGGGCAGTAGCAGCATGTCGCTTGGGGCCCTTTGCGCCACGGGCACGTCCGAGCAAAAGCGCAATCACATTGACGATAATGCCGAGATATTTCTAGCCGATATCATGCACAAGACCGGCGGAACTGCCGACCCCGTCATTGCCCGCACTGTGGCCGAGAACAGCGGCCCGGCTCTAGACTGGCTGGCCAGCCGCCATGATGTGGTGTTTGAACTTGATCTTGGCTGGCGCCCGGCCTTTGGCCATAGCCGGCAAAGGCTACATGCGGTTGCCGAACGCACCGGCCATGACATGATGGCAAGGCTTTTGAGCGCCTGCGAACACGCAAAGATCGACATCATGACCGAGGCCCTGGTCACAGATCTTTTCGCCACGCCGGAGGGATTGGTCACGGGCGTTCGGGTGAAGCGGCCCGATGGCAGCCTTGAGGATATTGGCTGTAAGGCCCTGGTGTTGGCAAGTTCAGGATTTGGCGGCAATCGCGATATGATCACGCGTCATATCCCAGACATGCAGGATGCGCGCTATTTTGGCTGGGAAGCCAATCAGGGCGACGCGATTGTCTGGGGCCAGGCGCTTGGCGCGGCGGTTTCGGATATGGATGCCTATCAGGGCCTTGGTCTTTTGGCAGAGCCTCAAGGCCTCGATGTTAACCCCAAGCTGCTGATTGAAGGCGGTTTTCAGATCAATTCAGACGGCGTTCGGTTCAGTCATGAACTGGACGACGTATCGGGCCAAGGCGCGCGCGTGATCCGCCAACCGGGCGGGTTTGGCTGGGTGATTTATGATCAACGCATTCATGAGATCGCTAAGAGCTTTCCCCAATATCAAGCCTT
>CANGEH010000004.1 GCA_947452665.1 Caulobacteraceae bacterium | reverse complement strand
AATTTACCACGGGACTCGCCGGCGCTGCTGGACAGAAGGACAAAAATCGGCGACCTCGATAGTAGAGCTTTTGGAGCGTCCGATTCGCTTGCCATGATACTGACCTGTCCCTCTTGTGCCAGCAGCTATTTTGTCGCCGACGACATGATCGGCCCGTCGGGACGAACTGTGCGCTGTGCGTCCTGCGGCGAAAGATGGTTTGCACAGGACGCAGAGGCCACAGTGCGTGGGCTGGAGGCACCCGAGATGGACCCGTCTTGGGACGGCACATCGCCTGTGCCGCGAGACAATCTTGACCAAGAACGTGACCAATACGCTGAAGGCTCGGGCGAATTTTCCGAGCAAGCGGCGGGGGCCGACCGTATGGAGGCGCCCCTATTCGCCTCATCTCGGCCGACCCGTCGGTCGCGCAAATCGGCAAAGCCAAGCGCCAGTTTTTCAGGCCTAGTCTGGGCCATGGCCGGGCTTGTACTGGCCAGTGGCCTGGTGATAGCGGCAATGTTTCGCACCAAGGTGGTTGAGGTCTGGCCAAAATCAGCGAGCGCCTATGCCATGATCGGCTTGGCGATCAATCCTACGGGTCTGACTTTTGAAAAGGTTAAGGCGGTGCGGATCATGCAAGATGGCCGCGCGGCCCTTCGGGTCTCAGGGGCTATTCGCAATATTGAGCAGGAGGCAAGAGACCTGCCACCCGTGCGCATCGCGCTTTTGGACCCCCAGGGCAAGGAAGTTATGGTCCAGATTGGCCGCATGGACGGCGTTCGCATTCCAGCGCGCCAAGAACGGTATTTTGCTACGGTCTTGGTTGAGCCGCCGGTCCAGTCACGCGACCTTACGGTCACATTCGCTCTGGACGGCCAATCACGGTCTGCAAAGGCTGCCCCTGCCCAAGGTATTGCCCTGCCTCACGCGCCATGAGCCACGAGGCCCTGCCCATTGCCCCGCTCTTATCGGCAAGGGCCATAAGCGGCCATGTCGAGGCGCTCGCCGAGCAGATTGCCCCGGCCATTACCGATGACACGGTGTGTGTATGCCTTTTGACGGGGGGGCTTTGGTTTTCGGCTGATTTGATGCGCGCCTTGTCGGTCCGGGGCCGCCATCCACAATTTGACGCGCTTTGGCTGTCTTCCTATGGCGATGCACAGCAATCGAGCGGTCAGGTCGAGGTGCGCGGCGGTCTGCAAAGGCCAGTCACCGGCCGCCAGGTCCTGTTGATGGATGATGTGTTTGATAGTGGCCTGTCCTTAAGCCAGGCGGTCCAGATTATGGAGCAGGCTGGGGCTCGCCAGGTTCTAAGCGCGGTCTTTGCGCGTAAGCCCTGGCCGACCGAGCGCCTGTGCCAACCCGATTTCGTCGCCTGGGAAGCCCCGGCCCGTTTTCTGGTCGGTTACGGCATGGATGCAGGCGGCCAGTATCGCGGCTATCCAGGCATTGGGGCGATGGACTAGGCCCAAGATCGCGGCCAATCTTGGTCAAACGCCATGACAAGGGCGCAAAACCAGCTTAGCCATGAAGCGAACACGATCGAGCAGACAGGCGAGACATTGACCAAGACCCGGCCACAGGCTCCGGCAACCGATGCCCATGGCCCACATAATGCAGATCGCAAGCGGCTGATCGAGGGGGCGATTACCCCGACCCTGGTACGGTTTGCCATGCCGCTCTTGACCACCAACCTGCTCAATGCCCTGTCGGGGACCTGGGGCGCGATCTGGGTTAGCCACACCCTAGGGCCCAGCGCCTTGACCGCCGTGGTCAATGCCAATGTGTTTATGTTCATGATGATGGGCATGGTCATGGGGGTCGGTGCGGCGGCTGGCATTGCCGTGGGACAGTCGCGCGGCGCAGGCGACCTGCAGGCGGTCAAGCGGGTGGTTGGCACATCCATGAGCTTTGTCGTGGTGGTTTCATCCCTGATTGCCGCCACCGGCTTTATTTTTGCGCCGCAAATCTTGGCCATGGTCAAGATGCCAGCTGCCTCGCTGGATATGGCTGTGACCTATTTGCGGTATATGAGCCTGTCCCTGCCGAGCATATTTTCCTATATCTTTATCATGATGATGATGCGCGGATCAGGCGATGCGCGCACGCCGTTTCGGTTCACCCTGGTCTGGATCGGGCTTGGGCTTGTGCTGTCGCCGCTCTTGCTAACAGGCGCGTTTGGCGCGCCAAAACTGGGCATAGCCGGGGTGGCAATTGGCGGACTGATTGCCAATCTGACGGCGCTTAGCGCCATGCTGGTCTATATTTATCGCCGAGACCTGCCTGTGGCCTTGTATGGCCGCGATCTTGGCTATTTGAAGCCCGACCCACAGCTGCTCTTGATGCTGATCCGGCGCGGCGGGCCTATGGCGCTGGAGACCCTGATCATTCAGGGCGCCTATTTCATGCTGCTATCACTGGTCAATGCGCATGGGCCAGCGACGGCGGCGGCCTATAGTGCGGCAGCCCAGCTTTGGGGCTATGTGCAAATGCCAGCCATGGCGCTTGGGGCCTCGATGTCGGCCATGGCGGCGATGAATATTGGCGCAGGCCAATGGAAGCGGGTTGAGGCGATTGCGATCAAGGGCTGTCTGGTCGGGGTGTGTTTGACCCTTTTGGCGGCCGTGATTGTGCACCTGCTCGGTGATCTGCCCTTGCGCCTGTTCCTGCCCCAGGGCGGCGAGCCCCTAGCCATGGCGCGCAGCATTAACAGTATCGTGCTGTGGGGCTGGGTGGTCTTGGCCATTACATCGGGCATGTCGGCTGTGGTGCGGGCCAATGGCGCGACCCTTGCCCCAACCTTGATCTATGCCGTGACCATGTGGGCATTTCGCATCCCGTTCGCCACGGCGCTGCAGCCCTGGCTTGGCTCGGCCGCGATCTGGTGGAGCTTTCCGGTCGGCTCGGTCAGTTCGGCCATATTGGCGCTGGCCTATTACCGGTTTGGCGGCTGGCGTGACTATGCCCCCATGATGCCGATCAATCCCAAGATCGAAGATACCCCCCAGCCTGCGGGCTGAGGGGCGCGCCCTGGGTCTGGCTTAAGGCCGCGTATCCATCAGATTGCGGGCCACCACCATGCGGTGAACCTCTGACGGTCCGTCATAGATTCGCATATTGCGCACGCGGCCTGCCAATATGTGCAGCGGCATTTCCTTGGTCATGCCCATGGCGCCAAAGCACTGCATGGCATTATCGATAATCTCCTGCGCCATTTCGGTGGCATAGACCTTGAGCATGGAGATTTCAGTGCGCACGTCCTGACCCTGATCCAGCTTCCAGGCGCAATGATAGGCCATAAGGCGGCAGGCATGGATCTTGGTCGCGCCATCGGCCACCCACCACTGGATCGATTGGCGCTCCGATAGGCGCTGGCCGAAGGTGCGGCGCTGCGGGGCATAGTCGCGCATCATGTCCAACGCCCTTTGTGCGCCGCCAATGCACCAGGCCGCCATCTCCATCCGTCTTGTGCCAAGCCTAATCTGCATGGGCCCAAAACCCTGACCCTCTTCGCCCAAGCGCTTCCAGTCTGGTACCCGGCAGTCTTCCAGCAGGACCTCATAGGTCACCTCGCCCGCCAGCATGGGAATGCGGCGCACGACCTGAAAGCCGGGTGTATCGCGATCGACCAAAAAGGCGGTCATGCCAGCCTTGGCCTTGCCCTCCGGCGCGGTGGTGGCCATCAGTATGGTAAAGTCGGCCTCAGCCGCGCGGGTGATCCAGATCTTGCGGCCATTAATCACCCAGTCATCACCATCGCGCACGGCGCGGGTGCGCATGCCGGCTGGGTCTGCGCCTGCGCCCGGCTCTGAAATGCCGATCGCCGAAATGGTCTCGCCGCGCGCATAGGGGGCTAGATAGGCCTCGCGCTGGCGCTCATTCACCGTCGCGGCCAGCATGCGCAGATTGGGCGAGTCCGGCGGCAGGGTATAGGTGGCAATCGTACTGCCCAGAGCCTCATTAACCGCCACCAGCGCGACATAGGGCATGTCCATGCCGCCCTCACTTTCGGGGGCATCCAGGCTCCAAAGGCCAAGGTCTTTCGACACCTTGTCCAGCCGCGTCCGCTCGGTCGGTGTCAGGGCGGCATCCTGGCCTGAGGCCTCGCGCGCCATGACCGCAGGCTCTAAGGGCATTAACTCGTCGCGCACAAATTTTTGCACCAGATCCTGGAGCATGCGGTGCTCTTCAGCCAATTCAAAATGCATGGGGCAGGGGTCCTTGTTGGTGCTAGGCGACGATCTTAACGGGGTTTGGTGTGCTGGATAGTCTTGGGCCGTTCTGGACGCCGCTTTTTTCCCTCGCCAGCTTTCCCCTAGGGACGGCTTGGCGTTTGGTCTTGGCCTAGGTTACCAATGGGGCAGAACATAAAAACACCAAAGGAAGCCGCCATGACCACATTTGATCGTACCCCAATTCTGGTTGGCGTTGGCGAGGCGTCGGAGCGGATTGAGGCGGCGGATTATTCGGCGGCCTCGCCGGTTGAGTTGGCGGCGCGGGCCGGGCGGGCAGCCTGCGAGGATGCCAAGGCGGGCGGAAATCTCGCGGCCCATATCGATCTGGTCGCCGCCATTCGCCAGTTTGAAATCTCCACCCCCGTGGCCGTGGCCCCATTTGGCTGCGCTGACAATATGCCAAGGGCGGTGGCCGAGCGGATCGGGGCCAATCCGGCAAAGGCGATCTTGGAGGTCACAGGCGGCCAGGGCCCGCAGCATCTGGTGCATGAGCTTTGCCACGCCATTGCGGCGGGCGACACCGACATGGCCCTGATCTTTGGCTCTGAAGCCATTTCCACCGTGCGCCACCTGCAATCGATCGGCGAGACCCGCGACTGGTCCCAGACCATTGGTGGCCAGATGGAAGATCGCGGCTATGGACTAGAGGGCCTCTTGACGGGCGAGCTGATCCAGCACGGCGTCCGGGCCCCGATCCAGGCCTATGCCTTGTTTGAAAACGCCCGTCGCGCGCGGCTTGGTCTGGGCCGGGAAGCCTATGGCCTGGAAATGGGCGCGCTGTTTGCGCCCTTCACCGCGGTTGCCCACACCAATCCCCATGCCATGTCCCAAGAGGTGTTTTCAGCCGAAGAGATTGCCACGGTCACGCCGCGCAACCGCCTGATCTGTGATCCCTTCCCGCGCCGTGTGGTCTCGCGCGATCAGGCCAATCAGGGCGCGGCTGTTCTGCTCACCTGCGTTGGCAAGGCGCGCGAGTTGGGCATCTCTGAAGATCGCTGGGTCTATCTGCATGGCGGCGGCGATGTGAAGGAGCGCATCATTATTGAGCGCCAGGACCTGTCGGCCAGCCCGGCTAGTGTGCTGGCCGTGCAACAGGCGCTGGATCTGGCGGGGGTCGGCATGGATCAGGTCGATGTGTTTGATCTTTATAGCTGTTTTCCCGTCGCGGTTTTCAATATTTGTGATGCGTTTGGCATAAGCCCGCAAGACACCCGCGGCCTGACCGTGACCGGCGGCCTGCCGTTTTTTGGCGGCGCAGGAAACAATTATTCCATGCATGCCATTGCCAGCATGGTGCGGGCCCTGCGGGGGCGGCCGGGCGCGTTTGGTCTGGTTGGGGCCAATGGCGGCTTCTTGTCCAAGTATTCGGCCGGGGTCTATTCGACCAAGCCTTCCGCCTGGGCCAATTTTGACAGCAAGGCGATCCAGGCTGAGATCAATGCCTGGCCTGCGCCGCCCGTGGCCGAGACTGCAAACGGCCCGGCCAAGATCGAGACCTATACGATCGATTATAGTGGTCAGGCCCCGCGCGCCATTATCATTGCCCGCACGCCTGATGGCCAACGCCTGCCGGCCCTGAGCGATGACCAAGTTCTGGTCCAGACCCTTATCGATCAGGACCCCTTGGGCGGCGCCGTCACCTTGGCCACCGACGAAAAAGGCCGCAATCGTGCGGTCGGGTTTGAGGGCGCTTAAGCCCAAGAAAAAGCGGCGAGGCAAAGGCCTCGCCGCCTGGGCTTGATGGGCTGAGGTCTTAGAACTTGCGGTTCAAGGACACAAAGATTGTGCGGCCCTTAAGGCCATCCTCAAACTGGTTCAGAGCGGCCGTTCCCCTGCGAAAACCGCCGGTGGACAGGGCTGGCGCGGAATCGTCGAACAGGTTGCGGACCGTCACGCCAAACTGCCACTTGTCTTTGCGATACCGCACCGACAGGGTATGGTAGCCGACAAATTCGGTATATTGCTTGTAATAGATCCGCCTTGGCGCGGTTAGATCCCCATAAACCGTGCTTGGGCGAACGTCTGCCAAGGCGTCGGGCGCGCCGGTGTCGGAGGCCTTGCTGAAGAACTCATACTGCCAAATATAGTTCCAGTCGTCTTGTTCGTAATTTAGATAGGTTTGGCCAACAAAGTCATTGTTGTTTGTTGAGCCATTATAGTCTTTGAATTTGGATTCTCCTAAAAGTTTAGATCCATTTTCAATTTGCTGGGTCAGTCTGGCTTGGAAGTTCAAACTTCCCTTGGTGAAATTGTGCTTATAATCGACCGTATAGTCGATGGAGCGATTTTTGACCGAGATGATATTTAGATAGTCGTCCTTAATCTGGGTAATACTTTGATAGTCGGGCGAGTTTGGATTGGTATTCCGACTAAAGAATTTGCAGAACGGCTCGGTCGCAAACTGGGCCGAGGTGTAGCATTGACTGACAATATTATAGGCCCCGAATCGGCCGATCTGGTCGGTGATTTGGATATCTAGATAATCAATGGCGAGGCTAAGGTTGGTAAAGCTTGGCGTCCAGACCAGACTTATGCTCTTGGTATCGGCGGTTTCGGCCTTTAGCCGTCCCTTGCCGCCGCCACTGGTGATCAGGGCATCACTGCCCCCGCCCTGATAGTCCGCGGCTAGGCCCGCCGCCGCGCAATTGGCTTGTATGCGGGTATCGGTGGATAGGCCGTAATCAATGCAGGGGTCAATCGAACGCTGGCCCAAAAATGACGTTTGGTCTGCCAGATAAAGCTCATAAAGCGCAGGCGCGCGGAAGGATGTGCCATAGCTGGTCCGCAGGCGGAAGGCCGAGCTGATCTTCCAGTCCAGACCCGTCTTATAGGTCGATTGGGCACCGAAGCTGTCATAGTCCGTATACCGCCCAGATAGGGACCAGGACAGGCCCTGGACCAGAGGCATGCCCTTGATCAGGGGAATACTCAATTCACCAAAGACTTCCTTGACCGTGTCTTCACCGCGCGTGCGGCCTGCGCTGGAATAGCCCCAAGAATTGCCAGATTTTTCCGCCGTGCTTGGATTGTCATCAATCTTGTCTCGGCGCCAGCTCACACCAACCGCCGCCCCGACCATGCCTGCCGGGAGCTTAAACAGGTCACCATTGGCCGAGGCTTCGATGACGGTCTGGTCATAAACCGTATGACCCGTGGCATAGCCAAGCAGGAAGGCCTTTTGTTGCGGCGTAAACTCTCCGGCCAAGGTGGGCTTGGAGAACCAGTCAAAATTAACACAGCTGGTCGGGCCCGATTGCGTGATCAGGCTGGGGTCACAGGCAATATCAGATTCCGTGACCGCACTTAGTCTATCGGCATAGATAAAGTCGTTTTCGTAATCGCCTGACGAATGGCTGAATTGGCCATAGACATCCCATTGCCAATTCTTGGCGATGGGTAGGCCGTCAAAATTGCCCTTAATGCCGCCCTGAATACGCGTAAAATCAACGGCTTGCGCACTATCGCTTTTCAGAGCAATGACCGGAATTGCATAGGGCGCGCCATCAAAAACAAAACTGGGATGATAGAATGGAATGGTTGGGAAGAGCTGGCGCACGCCCTGCTGCTCGGATGTGCGCCGATTGATCAGGACCTCGCCATAGGCTTCGGTCTTGGGTGTTAGGTCATAGCTGCCAGAAACGAACACGGTCGCGGTCTCGAGCGGATTAAAGACCGTGGTGCGCTTTGTGAGTGGGCTTGTATAATTGGCATAGGGGAAGGTAACCGGCCGTCCTGCCCGCCCGGCCCGAACCCAAGGCGAGCCGGGGAAAAAGGCTTGAGCATTATTGCCCTGGGCAGAGGTTGGATAGGTCTGCCCGGCAACGGGATACTGAAACCCTCCGCCAAAACCACCGACGATAGCGGTGTTATTCCATACATCCCAACACTTGGGCTTGCCGGTTAGGGAGTCGATATAATCGACCCTTTGGCCCGTGGTCGGATCAAACACATAGTCCTGAGCGCAGGCCGTGTCATCGCGATCGCCCGCCGTTAATTTGAAGTCCTTGCGGTAATCGGCCGTTACCGTGACATAGGCCTTATCAAAGGTCTTGCCCCAAACGCCGGATATCTGCGCCCGCTCCGCCCCGCCGCGGGTCGGCGCGCTTCCCGTCATTTCCAGATAGCCGCCATCAATGTTTTTCTTGGTGATCAAATTGATCACACCGCCAATGGCATCGGAGCCATAGATGGAAGAGCCACCATCTTTTAGGATTTCATATCGCTCAAACAGGCTATCGGGCAGTGTGTTCAGGTCAACGGCCCCGACCGTGCCGCGCACCCCGGCGGGCCCTGGGCGGCGGCCATTGATTAAGACCAGCGTGCGCTGAGCGCCGAGGCCGCGAAGGCCAATCGTGTTAACACCTGGGCCGCCATTGGCCACATAGCCGGTGAGTAGGCCATTGGTTTGGAATGAGCCTGCTGCAACGCTCGACTTTTGCAGCATGGCGGCCGTGTCCGTAATGCCGACCAGGCGTGACTGCGCAACAGAAATGATTTGAATGGGCGAGGCACTGGTAAACTCCGTGCGCCGAATGCGCGAGCCGGTAATGACCAGTTCTTCAACCTCTTGCGCCGATGCCTGGGCGCTAGCGGGGGCTTCGGCTTTTGCCGGCTCTGCGCTTGCAGGTGTTTGCTGAGCCAAGGCTAGGCCAGGAAGGCCTGCGGCAATTATTCCGGCAAGGCCCGACAGGACCGTGCTGTGCAATAGACCCTTGCGTATCGTCATCAAACTCGTCCCCCATTGAGCGGTTACGCACCTAAAAGCGCGCCCTAAGACTGTGAATAAAATTTAACATCCCCAAGCCGAAAAAAATGCAATTAAATATTTCGAATTGAAGACCAAATTTTCTAAAATATGGCAAAAATGCCATCAGGTGATCTGTTAATCATAAAATTATTAATTAATTATTTTAATATTAGCTATTATTACGCGGGATTGACTTTTGTTTTTCCTGTGCTTGAAATCTCCACCCACAGTGGGAGATGGATAACAATGTTGGTGTTACAATCCTTCAGGAAAGCGTGTTTTGGCGCGTGGGCCTTGGCGATTTTTGCGAGCCCGGCTGCATCTTTTGCCCAGACTGCGGCGTCCGACGCCAAGGCAGCAAACTTGCCGAGCGCATGGAGTTTTGCGCACCTGCCAGCCTTGGGTGGCATATCCGGGCAAGTCTCGATTTCCCCAGACGGTAAACATATTGCCGCCATGACCTCGCCCGACGGCAAGATCAGCACGATTTCGGTCTGGGAGACTGAGCATATGGACAAGGCCCCCAAGGTCTTGGGCTCGACCCGCATGACCCTGATCTCCGTTGATTTCCTCAAAAATGACCGCTTACAGGTCTATGCGCAGCAATTGTTTGATAATGGCTATTTTGAAAACGATAAGAAGCGTGGCCATCTCTATAAGGCCTATATAACCGACCTTGAGGGCAAGGATTGGAAAACCCTGCTTCCAGAGCCGAATACCGGCACGGAGCGTGAAAAATTCATTAGGTCCATCTCTGGCGCCAGAATCTATTCCGAATTGCCGAACGACCCGGACAATGTGCTGGCCGGGGCCAACTTTATTGATGGCGCAGATATTTATAAGATCAATGTTCACACGGGCAGCGCCGAACGTGTGCAACGCGCCTCTGAAAAATATGAATATAGCTATGACGATAACGGCGCCTTGCGGCAGCGTTCGAGCGTCGATTTTGATGCTGGCAAGGTGTTTTTGCGTTTCGAAATCCGCGACCTAAAGACGGGGGATTGGCAAGAGCATTACCGTGTCTATGCCAAGGACCGGGATTTTCCGTCCATTCAGGGCTGGGATAAGGATGGCGTCACCGCCTATATCCTCAAACGCGGGCAAGGCGATAAGGCCCAGCTTTTTGCCTATAATACCGCCACGCGCGACTGGGGTGAGGCGATCTTTGCCCATAAATTGTTCGAGGGGACCGGGGCCAAACTTAGTCGCGGCGGCGAATTGCTTGGGGTCACCTATGCCGCTGAAAAAACAAAGGACTATTGGGTCAATGAAACCCTCGCGGCCATTGACCAGCGACTGAAGACGGCCATGCCCCAGACCGAGCTTGTCCAGCCCTGGATCGATCCGGCAACCGGTGCCACGGCCAATCTGAAATATGTCAATAGTGCGAGTTTTGACATTATAGACTGGTCCGATGACCTGAAATACGTCATCGCCAAGCGCGAGGGGCCCAGCCAACCGGCTGAGTTTTATCTGATTACGGACGGTACCAAACTGACCCTTTTGGGTAAGGCGCGGCCAGAATTTGATTCAAACGCCCTCGGCGAGTCGCGCATTGTGCAGTTCAAGGCGCGCGATGGCTTGATGGTCCCGGCGTTTTTGCACCTGCCGCCCACCGATAAATATGGCGCCGGACCCCATAAGGCCCTTGTCGTGCCCCACGGCGGTCCATGGGCCCGCGACTATTTCAATTGGGATCCGAGCGGCTGGACCAAGTATTTCACCTCGCGCGGCTATGTCGTGATCCAACCGCAATTTCGCGCCTCTGAAAGCTGGGGCAAGGTGATTGACCGGGCCGGCGATAACCAATGGGGCCTAGCCATGCAGGATGACCTGGATGATGCTGCCAAATGGCTAATCGCCCAAGGCTATGCTGCGCCCGACCGCATCGCTCTGCACGGTTATTCCTATGGTGGCTATGCCGGGTTTGTGGCGGCTGTGCGGCCTAATGGGGTGTTCCAATGCTCGGTTGCCGGGGCGGGCGTTGCAAACCTGGCGAGGTTCAAAACCTTGGTCAAACAAGACCGCTTTGCGAAAGAAGCCTTGGCGCCAACCATGACCGGCATGGATGTGATTGAAGACACGGCCAAGGTTTCCGTGCCCATCTTTGTCTATCATGGTGACCGCGATGTGCGGGTGCCCGTCGAAGAATCGCGCGCCTTTGCGGCTGGCCTAAAGGCGGCGGGCAAGCCGTTTAAGTATCTGGAACTCAAGGATATGGGCCACCAATATGACAAATGGACGCCGCAAGACAGCGAAACCGTCCTGCAAGAAGTCGAAAGCTTCTTGAACAAGGAGTGCAGGCCTGGCGGGCTCTAGAGCTTGACGGCAACACGCCTTGGCCCGGTTGGCTTCGTGCTGGCCGGGCCGTCTTGTGTCTAGGCCCCGGCGGCGGCGCTGAGTACCGCACGATAGCCGGGTGCCATTTCAATGCCTTGTGTGGTTCCCTTGGCGGTCAGGAGCTTGTGGGCTCTTGGCAGGCTCCAGCAGGGCATGTGCATGAACATATGGTGCTCGGCATGATAATTGACCCAATAGGGGGCGATCAGGGCCCGCTCAATCAGATTGGCGCGGGTGGTGCGGGCATGGCGCAGGGGGTCTGGCTCGTTCTTGGCGATCAGGGCGTGCTCGGCAATATTGCGAAGGCGGGTGACCAAGGGAAACCAGGTCGCCATGGGCACGAGCCACAGCATGACATAGACCCAAGCATAACCGGCCAGGCTAAAGGCCAAAAGGCCCAGCCCATTGCTGATCAAGAACCGCTTTTGCCGCACGGCTTGCGCCTTAAGCACCGACCAAAGCGGCTGGCCGGGTTTGCGCGCAGAGAGGATGGCAAACCGCTGCTTGAGAAAGGTCTGGCCGGTCAGATCGCGGACGATTTTGCGGCGCAGGGAGGTCGGGCTGATCGGGAAGGGGGCCGATAGGATCAGGTCCGGATCCTCGGCCTGCTGGGCATATTTATGGTGTTGCAGGTGATAGTCCCGATAGCGCTGCACGCCCGGCGAACAGAGCCATTCGGCCACCCAGTCATTGATCTTGAGATTGGGGTGCAGGGCCCCGTGGGCGGCGTCATGCTGCAGCACGGCTAGGCCCAACTGACGCGTACCAATAATCATGATGCCAAGCGGTATGGTAACTGGCCAGAGCACGCCCGCCGCCATGGTCAGCCCAATCACGGCCCAGCCATGCGCCACCAGAGCAAGGCCTTTCCAGCGCGAGCGCGCCGACAGTTTTGCCCATTGGTCGGGTGTGAAATAGTCCAGCGGCTTGACCCGGGCGGCGACGGCCATGATGTGGTTTTCCCTTATCGGTCAGGGCTTAAGTCTAGGATCAGCCCGCCAGATGTCAATCTTACACGCCCCGTCTTGAAACCGGGCTGGGGGATGGCCAATTAAGCCCTGTTGCTGCTGGGCCTATGCCGGAATGGGTGGGTTTGGCGGCAGGACGGTCGCTTGTGATTTGAGGACTTGGCCCATGAACCGGTCTATACTGTTCGATAGCCCCTTCTTATTGGGCTTTGACCATACGCGCAGCCTGATCGAGCGTGCCGCCAAGGCCGCCTCCGAGGGCTATCCGCCCTATAATGTCGAAGAGCGCGGTGAAGGCAGGCTGAGGATCACCTTGGCTGTGGCAGGCTTTGCCGGTGACCAGCTCAGCGTCTCGCTTGAGGACAATCAATTGGTGGTCACGGGGCGCGGCGATAAGGACCGCGTCGCGGCCGAGCGGGCGTTTTTGCACAGGGGCATAGCGGCGCGAAACTTTGTGCGTTCGTTTGTGCTTGCCGACGGCATGGATGTCGAGGGGGCCAGTCTGGAGCACGGCCTATTGCATATTGATGTTCTAAGACCCGAGCCAGCCAAGCTGGTGCGGGAAATTCCGATCCGGACTGGGTCTTAAGGGCCTTAGTGATCCGGAAATTGCGTGAAATGGAGACGGTCATGATGACGTCCACACTATCGATCCAAGAATTTGCCGCCTTGGGTGCGCCCAACCTAGTCTATGTGCGGCCAATCAAGGCGGCGGACCTGATCGCCTCGACCCCGGTTGAGGCCATGCAGGGCATTATACTCGATCCCGCCCAAACCCTTTATGCGGTGCATAGTGCCGATGGGGCCTGTCTGGCGGTCTTGTCAGATCGGGACTCTGCCATGGCGGCGGCGGTGGCCAATGAACTCGCCCCGGTCTCGGTGCATTAGGGCATAAGCTTGATGCCAAGGCGTGTGTTCCGGTTTCTCTGGTCGATCACGCGCCCCTATCTTGCGCCCCTATCTTGTCATGACCGCCTATTCAGGCCCTATTCAGCCAAGGGCGTTTAGGATCGGGCTATGAAGACGATTTCACATCTTGTTACCGCACTGGGCCTGGCCCTAGCCTTGCTGGCCGAGCCGGTCAGTGCGTTGGCGCGGCCAATTGGTCAATGGGCCATGGCCGGCCCAGACTCGCTGGGCGCAGGCTGGCGTCAACAACAGGGCGAGGCGCGTGAGGCGGTCCAGACCGGACGGGCCATCCCCTTGGCCAGGATTATAGATATGCTGCGCCGCCGCGTGTCAGGCAGGCCGCTGGATGCAGGCCTGGAAGACTGGAATGGCCGCACCGTCTATCGCGTGCGCTGGGCCACGGAGGATGGTCGCCGGATCGATTTTCTGGTCGATGCCGAGAACGGATCCATTCTTCAGGCCAATGGAGGCTAGCCGATGCGCATATTATTGGCCGAAGACGACCCTGACCTATCGCGCCAGCTTAAGGCGAGCTTGCTGGATGCCGGCTATGTGGTTGACCATGCCCCGGACGGCGAAGAAGCGCATTATCTGGGCGCCAATGAGCCCTATGATGCGGTGATCCTCGATCTGGGTCTTCCCAAGCTGGATGGAGTAAGCGTGCTTGAGCGTTGGCGACGCGAGGGGCGGGCCATGCCGGTCCTGATCCTAACCGCACGCGGGGCCTGGAGCGAAAAGGTCAGCGGATTTGATGCCGGGGCCGATGATTATCTAACCAAGCCGTTTCACACCGAAGAATTGCTCGCCCGCCTGCGTGCTTTGTTGCGCCGCACAGCTGGCCATGCGGCTGCGGTCTTGACGAGCGGGCACCTAAGGCTTGATCCGCGCGCGGCGCGCGCCTCGGTCGATGGCGAGCCCCTGCGCCTGACCTCGCTGGAATACCGGCTCTTGCACTATCTGATGATGCATCAGGCCCGGGTGATCAGCCGCACCGAGCTGACCGAGCACCTGTACGATCAAGACTTTGACCGCGATTCCAATACGGTTGAGGTGTTTATCGGCCGCCTGCGCAAAAAGATTGGCCCGGACCGGATCGAGACCCTGCGTGGGCTCGGCTATCGCTTGACGCCGCTTGAGGGCGAGCGCGTTTAATGACGGCGCAGACTGCGCGTCCGTCCCTGGTCCGGCGTTTGGTGCTGCTAGCCTCGGGCTGGAGCCTGATGGTGCTGGTGGTCACGGGCCTTGTCTTGACCGCCCTGTTTCATCAGGCGGCCTTGAGCCGGTTTGATCAGGGCCTGAATGATGTCGTTCAGGGCCTATATTCCGGATCAAGTCTGGATGAGGGCGGCCAGGTCCTAGCCCCGGCCCAGACCGATGTGCGGGCCCTGCGCGCCTATTCGGGCCGCTATTGGCAGATTGCCGAGCCGGTAGCAGGCGATGGCCTAAGGGCGCTGGTGCGGTCAAGATCACTGTTTGATGCCGAGCTCCAGGCCAGCAAGGGTTTGGCCGCGCGCCTGCAAAAAACGCCCGGAGCCGTGATCTATTATGATGTGGCCGGGCCAGATAACGAGCCCTTGCGGGCTGCGGCCCTACTTGCGCGCCTGCCGGGACGAAGCGCGCCTGTGGTGTTTATGGCGGCAGAGGATCGATCCCCGGTCGACCGCGATGATCGGCGCTTTGCGGCCGCCACGGCCCTGGCCCTGATCCTTTTGGGCGCGGGTCTGATCGCCGCCGTGGTGATCCAGGTGCGGTTTGGCCTCAAGCCCCTGTTTGATCTGCGCCGCGATATTGCTGGTGTGCGGCAGGGCAAGGCCGAGCGGCTGGCCGGGGTCTATCCGTCGGAACTAGAGCCCGTGGCCCAAGAGCTGAATGCGCTTGTATCGCATAATCAGGAGGTGGTGGCGCGCCAGCGCACCCATGTCGGAAACCTGGCCCATGCCTTGAAAACCCCGCTATCGGTCATGCAGGCCGAGGCCGAGTGGCATCCGGGCGACCTAGCCTTGGTTGTTCGCCGCCAGGTCGAGGCCATGCGTCAGCAGGTCGACCACTATCTGCGCCGCGCCAGGGCCGCAGCCCGGTCGCAAGGGGCAGGCGAGCGCACCCTGGTTGAGCCTGTAATCGACGAACTGGCCCGCACGCTCGAAAAGATATTTCAAGACCGGGGTGTCCAGATCGACTGGACCTGCCCGGCTGATCTAGCATTTTTGGGCGAACGGCAGGACCTGTTGGAAATCATCGGCAATGGGCTCGAAAACGCCTGCAAATGGGGCAAGAGCGCGGTGACAGTCCAGATTATGCCAGAGGTTGATGGACGGTTCTTGGTGGTGATCGAGGATGACGGCCCCGGCCTGCCGCCTGAGCGCCGGGCCGAGGTCTTGCAACGCGGCGCGCGGCTGGACGAGACCGCACCCGGTTCAGGGCTTGGGCTGTCCATAATCGATGAATTGGCCAGGGCCTATGGCGGCTGGGTCCAGCTTGCGGGTTCTAGGCATGGCGGCTTGCGGGTCGATATCAACCTGCCTGCGGCAGAGGTCTAGGCCTTTTGCAACAGGGTTGGCAGCCAAGCCTCCAATCGACCGATCGCGTCCTTAAGCTGGTCTAGGCCCGTCGCATAGGACAGGCGCAAATAGCGTTCTGGCTGATGACTGCCAAAATCAAGGCCGGGCGTTAGGGCCACGCCCGTGGCATCAAGCATGTCATGGGCGAACTGGTTGCTGTCATGAGAATAGCGGCTGCAATCGAGATAGACATAAAAAGCCCCGTCCGGCGTGACCGGGACGTCAAACCCAAGCCCCTTTAGGGCGGGCACAATATAGTCGCGGCGCACGCGCATTTCTTCGCGCCGCGCCTTGAAAATCGCCATGGCTTCAGACGTAAAACAGGCCAGGGCCGCATGCTGGGCTAGGGTCGAGGGGCAGATAAACAGGTTCTGCGCCAGCTTTTCAAAGGTCGCGACAAATGCGGGCGGTACCACCAGCCAGCCCAGCCGCCAGCCGGTCATATTGAAGAATTTGGAAAAACTATTGGTGATGATCATGTCATCGCCATACTCCAGCGCGCTGCGGGCCTTGCCGTCATATTGCAGGCCCAAATAGATCTCATCGACAATGCTAAAGCCGCCCTTGGCCCGGACCACGTCCAGTATGCGGCCAAGTTCGTCAAAGGGGATGGCAGTACCCGTGGGATTGGCAGGGGTTGCGACCAGTGTGCCGCGCACCTTGGGCCCCCAATTGCGCTCGACCAGATCGGCGGTCAGTTGGAACCGCGTCTCTGGCCCGACTGGGATCAGGACCGGCTCACCGTCAAAGGCGTTTATGTATTGGCGATTGCAGGGATAGGTCGGGTCGCTGAGCAGGACCTGATCACCCGGATTGACCAGGGCGCAGCAGGCCAAGGTTAAAGCCGCCGAGGCCCCGGCCGTGACCACGACCCGGGCCGGGTCCAGATCAATATTGAATTCATCCTTATAATATTGCGCAATGGCGGCCCTTAGGGGTTCGATGCCCAGAGCGCCGGTATAGGCGGTTTGTCCGCGCAGGGCGGCTTGATGCAGGGCCTCTACGACCATGGGCGGGGCGGTAAAGTCCGGCTCGCCAATGCTGAGAACGATAACCGATTTTCCAGCCTCGGCCATTTTGGCCGCCCTCTTGACCAGATTCATGGCGTGAAACGGATCAATCTTGTTTGTTCGATTGGCCAGGGTCGGCAAGGTCATAGTCTAGGACTTTCAACGATCAGCAGTCTTAAAGCCGCTGATCTATCATGCTGGGTAAGCGCGGCGATAGGAATGACTGGCAATTTGTCGAGATTGGCGTAAGACAACGTTGTCAAAACAGTATGCCCAGTGGCCAAACACGACCCGTTAGGTTGAAATTCTTGGTGCAAGCAGTGGAACCGGACATGACACAGGCTCTGGTCTTGTTAGGCGCGACCGGCGATCTGGCGCGGCGCATGCTGTGGCCGTCCTTGCTGCATCTGGATGCTGACGGCCTTTTGCCCAAGGCCTTGGCGCTGATCGGGGTGGCTCGGCATGACGAAACTGAGGCCAGCTTCAAAGCCAATCTGGAGGCGGCCTTAAGCGGCCGCGAAGGCGTCGATGACGGCGTGATCGCTCGGTTCATGGACCGGATTCGCTATCTGCCCTGCGATGTCACCAAGCCAGAGGGTGCAGTGGCCTTGGCCAAGGGCATGGGACCAGTTGAGCAATTGACCTATTTTTTCGCCTTGTCGCCCAGCCTTTATGCCGCCGCCTGCACCAACCTGAAAGCGGCGGGCCTGATTGTGGACTCCACCCGGTTGATCCTGGAAAAGCCGATCGGCCGGGACCTGGCCAGTTCTAAGGCGATCAATGCCGCAGTCGCGGCTGTGGCCAAGGAAGAGCAGATCTTCCGCATTGACCATTATCTGGGCAAGGAGACGGTGCAAAACCTAATTGCGCTGCGCTTTGCCAATACCTTGTTCGAGCCGCTCTGGACCAATCGCACCATAGACCATGTTCAGATCACGATTGCCGAGACCGAAGGCATTGGTGATCGCTGGCCCTATTATGACGAATACGGTGCCCTGCGCGACATGGTGCAAAACCATATGCTGCAGCTTTTGTGCCTAGTGGCGATGGAGCCGCCATCGGATCTGGATCCCGACGCGGTGCGCAGCGAAAAGGTCAAGGTCCTGCGCTCCTTGCGCCCCTTTACCCAGGCCTCGGCCCAGCAGCACAGTGTGCGCGGCCAATACATGGCTGGAAATGTCGCGGGCAAGCCGACCAAGGCCTATCTGGACGAGGTTGGCCGCGAGACCGATACCGAGACCTTTGTCGCCCTGCGCTGTGAGATTGATAATTGGCGCTGGGCGGGCGTGCCCTTCTTCCTGCGCACAGGCAAGCGCATGGCCGAGCGCCGCACCCAGATTGTTATCCAGTTCAAGCCGGTGCCGCATTCGATCTTTCAGGGCGCTGGCAGCCAGGACCTATCGCCCAACCGTTTGGTGATCGACCTTCAGCCCGATGAAGACATTTCCCTGACCCTGATGAATAAGCGCCCGGGCCTGGATCATGGCGGCATGCGCCTGCAAAACATGCCCCTGTCGCTGAGCCTGTCCAGCAGCTATGGCGGCGAAAACGGGCGGCGGCGCATTGCCTATGAGCGTTTGCTGCTCGATGTGTTTCGCGGCGACCGCACCTTGTTTGTGCGCCGCGATGAGGTGGAACAGGCCTGGACCTTTGTTGATGGGCTGGAAAAGGCCTGGCTCGAGGCCCAGATGACGCCAAAACCCTATCTTGCCGGATCGTGGGGGCCGTCCGGTGCCTTTGGCCTGACCGAGCGGTCCGGCCGTCAATGGTTGGACTAGAGCCATGAACCCGATCCATCCCATCGTCGCTGAGGTCACGGCCCGCATCGCGGCCGCTAGCCGGGATAGCCGCGCCGACTATGAAGACCAGATGGCCCAGGCCCTACATGATGGTACGGCGCGCGGCCGCCTTAGCTGTGGCAACCAGGCCCATGGTTTTGCTGCCGCTGATGAGGCCTGGGACAAGCTGGCCCTAAAGCTGGCTGAGCGGCCCAATATCGGCATTGTCACCGCCTATAATGACATGCTCTCGGCGCATCAGCCGTTCGAGACCTACCCAGGCCTCATCCGCAAAGCAGCGCGTGAAGTGGTGGCCACGGCCCAGGTCGCGGGCGGCGTGCCCGCCATGTGCGATGGCGTCACCCAGGGGCGCGGCGGCATGGAGCTGTCCCTGCTCAGCCGCGATGTGATTGCCATGTCGGCGGCGATTGGCCTGTCGCATGACCTGTTCGACGCGGCGCTCTTTCTCGGCGTCTGCGATAAGATTGTGCCCGGCCTGTTTATCGCCGCCGCTCGGTTTGGCCAGCTCGGCACGATTTTTGTGCCCGCAGGACCGATGCCGTCGGGCCTGCCCAATCCAGATAAGGCCAAGGTGCGCCAGCGTTATGCCATTGGCCAGGCGAGCCGGGTTGAATTGCTTGAGGCTGAATCCCAGTCCTATCACGCGCCCGGCACCTGCACCTTTTACGGCACGGCCAATTCCAACCAGGTGCTGATGGAGGCGATGGGCCTGCATCTGCCGGGCTCTGCCTTTGTTGCGCCAAACACGCCCTTGCGCGCCGCCTTGACCCGCGCCGCCACCCACCGTGCGGTGGAGATCAGCACGCTGGGCAGCGATTACACGCCCTTCCATCAGGTGGTTGGGGTCAAGGCCCTGGTCAATGCGGCTGTGGCCCTGCTCGCCACCGGTGGCTCGACCAACCACACCCTGCATCTGGTCGCCATGGCCAGGGCGGCGGGGATTGTCCTGACCTGGCAAGACATTGCCGATCTGTCCGATATGACGCCCTTGCTGGCTAGGATCTATCCTAATGGCGTGGCCGACATAAACCATTTCCAAGCCGCTGGCGGCTGCGGCTTTGTAGTCCGCGAGCTCTTGGCCGCAGGCCTGATGCATGAGGATGTCCAGACCGTCAGCGGATATGGCCTATCGCGCCAGACCAAAGAGCCGTGGCTCGATCGCGAGACCTTGCGCTGGCGTGATGCCCCGGCGGTGAGCGGCGATTTGGATGTGCTGCGCCCGGTCTCTGACCCGTTTTCGCCCCATGGCGGCATGACGCTTTTGACCGGCAATCTAGGCCGGGGCATTTTGAAGACCTCCGCCCTCAAGCCCGCCGATCACAAGGTCAAGGCCCCGGCCAAGGTTTTTGCGACCCAAGAGGCGCTGAAGATCGCCTTTGAGGCCGGTGAACTGACTGGTGATTTTATCGCCGTGATCGTCGGCCAAGGCCCTAAGGCTAATGGTATGCCGGAGCTGCATAATCTCACTCCCGTGCTCGGCACGCTGCTGGATCGGGGCCAAAAGGTGGGCCTTGTCACCGATGGCCGCATGTCGGGTGCTTCGGGCAAGGTTCCGGCCGCGATACACGTCACGCCCGAAGCCCTGGACGGCGGCCTCATTGGCAAGATCAAGGATGGCGACATGATCACCTTGGACGCTGAAACCGGTAGCCTGCACATTGATGTGGCGGATGCAGACCTCGCGGCGCGACCAGAATTCAAGCTGGACCGGACCTCAAATCGCGGCCTTGGCCGTGAGCTGTTTGCCCAATTGCGCAGCCAGGCCCTGCCGGCCGATCAGGGCGGCGGCTTGTTTTGCCAGATTTAGGGACCCTATCCATGACGGTCGCACAAGATCAGATTGGCCTGGTAGCCGATATTGGCGGCACAAATGCCCGCTTTGCCGTGGCGCGACGCGACCGGGCCGGGGCCTTGCATCTTGAGCATCGCAGGGACCTGGCCGCGGCTGACCATGCCAGCCTGGCCTTGTCCTTAACCGCCTATCTGGAGGGGCTCGAGCCTGGCCTGCGCCCGCATCAGGCTGCCTTTGGGGTGGCTAGCCCTGTGACTGGCGACCAGATCCAGCTGACCAATCATGATTGGTCGTTCAGTATTGAGGGCATAAAGACGGCCTACCAGTTCGCGCGGCTTGATGTGATCAATGATTTTGCCGCCATTGGCTATGCGGTCGGTGCCCTGCGCGATCAAGACTGGGAAGCCTTGCCGGGGCCGGATTGGCCAGATCCGTTAAACGGCGTCGTCTCGATTGTAGGGCCAGGCACAGGTCTGGGTGTTGGTGCCTGCATCCTCAATGCCGATGGCCGCGAGGTGATCCTATCCAGCGAAGGCGGTCATGCCAGTTTTGCCCCGATTGACGGCATAGAGATCGAAATCTTGAAGGTCATGCTGGGCAAGTTCCCGCGGGTGTCGAATGAACGCATCCTGTCAGGCCCGGGCCTTGGCCACCTTTATGAGGCCTTATCTCAAGTCGGGGGTAGGGCGGTCATTTCGCCCGGTGCTCCGGCCATATTGGAGGCCGCGATCAAGGGCAGCGACTCGCTCGCGGTCGAGGCGGTCGAGCGGTTTTGCCTGATCCTGGGCTCGGTCATGGGCGATGTTGCCCTGATCCAGGGGGCATCCGCCGTGGCGATTGCGGGCGGCATGGCCCCGCGCATGACCCAGTTTCTCAATACCGCCGCCGTGCGCTCTCGCTTTGAGGCCAAGGGCCGGTCGCGGCCCTTGCTGGGCACCTTGCCCATCGCTCTGATCCGCCATGCCCAGCCGGGCCTGATGGGGGCGGCCAATCTGCTATTGCCCAAGACCTTTGTTTCGGAGACGGCCCAATGAGCCTGGATATTCAAGACCTGTTTCGGCGGGCCAGGGTCCTGCCGGTGGTGACGATTGACTCTGTGTCTGATGCCGTGCCCTTGGCCGAGGCGCTTTTGGCAGGGGGCTTAAGGGCGATCGAGGTCACCTTGCGCACCCCGACTGGCCTTGCGGGCATAGAGGCCATAGCCGCCAAGGTGCCAAATATGGTCGTGGGTGCAGGCACGGTCCTGTCGCCCGCCGATCTGCGCGCCGTGGCTGCGGCGGGCGCGCAATTTGCCCTGTCGCCCGGATCGACCCCGGAGCTGTTAGCGGTGGCAAAGACCAGCCCCATTCCATTCGTGCCGGGCGTTGCATCAGCGTCCGAAGTCATGGCCGTTTTGGCAGCGGGTCTGACCACTATGAAACTGTTTCCAGCGGCCATTCTAGGCGGCCCCGCCTGGCTCAAGGCCCTGAACGGGCCCTTGGGCCAGGCCATGTTTTGTCCAACCGGCGGCGTTGGCCTGGATAATGCCAGGACCTATCTGGCCGAGCCCAATGTCTTGTGTGTGGGCGGCACATGGATTGCCCCCAGCGACCTAATCGGGGCCAAAGACTGGCCAGCCATTACCGCCCGTGCCGCGGCGGCGGTTTCAGCCCTGTCAGGGTGACCGTTTAACGATGCCTATGCCTTGCTGCTCTCGGTGCGGCGGGCTTTAGGCTGCAAGGCCTTGGCGAGTTGTGCTGGGTCTAGCGCGCCTTCCCAGCGGCTGACCACGATGGTGGCGACCGCATTGCCGATGAAATTGGTCAAGGCGCGGCATTCGGACATAAATCGGTCAATGCCAAGGATAAGGGCCATGCCCGCGACCGGCACCGACGGCATGACCGACAAGGTTGCGGCAAGGGTGATAAAGCCCGCCCCTGAAACGCCCGCAGCGCCCTTTGAGCTGATCATGGCAACGCCGAGCAGGAGTAGCTGATCGCCCAAGGACAGGTGCACGCCCGTGGCCTGGGCAATAAACAGGGTGGCCAGGGTCATATAGATATTGGTGCCATCCAGATTGAACGAATAGCCCGTTGGCACCACAAGGCCGACAATCGGCTTGGCGCAACCTGCTTTTTCCATCTTATCCATCAGGCTGGGCAGGGCCGATTCCGACGAACTTGTTCCCAGCACGAGGAACAATTCGGTCTTGAGATAGGCCAAGAGGCGAAAGATCGAAAAGCCATTGGCCCGAGCAATCAATCCCAAAACAATGACCACAAACAGGGCGGCCGTTAGATAAAAGCACGCTACCAGACTGGCCAGGCTGATGATTGCGCCAATACCAAACTTACCAATCGTAAAGGCAAACGCACCAAACGCCCCGATCGGCGCGGCCTTCATCAATATAGCGACCAGAGCGAAAAACGCATGGCTCAGCGACTCCAGCAAATCCACCACCGGCTGGCCGACATCGCCGCTCAGGGTCAGGGCAATGCCAAATGTGATCGCGACGAACAGGACTTGCAAAATATTGCCATCGACAAAGGCGCTGACCACGGTGTCGGGGACAATCGCAGTCAAAAAGCCGGTGATGGTGGTTTCATGGGCCTTGGCGGCAAAATCAGCGACCTTGGCCGTGTCCAGACTGGCCAGATCGACATGCATGCCTGCGCCGGGCTGGACTAGATTGGCCACCACCAGACCGATGATTAGGGCCAAGGTCGAGACGCTGAGGAAATAGGCAAAGGCCTTGGCTGTGGCGCGGCCAAACACTTTCAGATCCCGCATGCCGCATATGCCGGTGACAATGGTCAAAAAGATCACCGGACCAATGACCATCTTGACGAGCTTGATAAAGACATCGCCCAGCGGCTTGAGCTGGACAGCGAAACCGGGCTGAAAATAGCCAATCAAGGCCCCGGCCGCGATGGCCAGCAGGACCTGAAAATAGAGTTGGCCATACCAGGGCTTATGAGCACCCTTGCTAGATGCCTCTATCGCAATCTGTGTCATCCGTCCCCCCAGGATCGTATTTGCGCCAAGATCGCCGGGTAAGGCCTGCGCTGCAAGCCTATAAGAGGATAAACATCGCCGCCACCGCGCAGCCCATGATCACGGTGGCCGCCCAGCCGAGCAGGTTTTGGCTTGGCGTTGCGGTAAAATCGCCCATGCGGCTTTTGCTGGTCACCACAATCATCATGGCCGCCATGATCGGCACAGAGATCACCCCATTCAGCACGGCGCTCCAATACAGCGCCTTGATTGGGTCAATCGGCGAAAAGCCAAGCGCCATGCCAATCACCATGGCTGCCGCGATCACGCCATAAAAGCCGCGTGCCTCCATGGCCTTGCGATTCAGACCCTCTGACCAGCCTTGGGCCTCGGCAATGGCATAGGCCGCTGATCCCGCCAAGACCGGCACGGCCAGAAGGCCTGTGCCGATAATGCCCAAACTAAACAGGAAAAACGCCCCCTCACCGGCGAGGGGCCGCAGGGCTAGGGCCGCCTGGGCCGAGGTTTGAATCTCGGTAATCCCCTTGGCGTGTAGGACCACGGCGGCAGACAGGATGATGGCAAAGCTGATCAGGTTGGAAAAGCCCATGCCCAGATAGGTATCAAACCGGATCCGGTTGAGTTGTGCCGTAGCGTCCTTGGGATGGTCGCGCAGGGCCTTGGCACGAGGATCGGCCTTGAGGTCTTCCACCTCCTGGGCGCTTTGCCAGAAGAACATATAGGGGCTGATCGTGGTACCAAACACGGCAACCACCATGGTCAAGGTCGCGGCATTCAAGGCCAGATGCGGCATGATAGTGCGCAGCGCCACCTCGCCCCAAGGCACATGCACGGTCATGACCACGGCCACATAGGCAAACAGGCTCAGGGTCAGGAATTTGAGCACCCGCACATAGCGGCTATATGGCATAAGCACCTGTAACAGCAGGGAAAACACACCAAAGCCAAGTGCAAATAGGTGCTCACCAAAGCCAAAAACCAGCCTAGCCGCCTCGCCCATGGCCGCAATATCGGCGGCGATGTTCAAGGTATTGGTTACAAATAATAGGCCGACCAGCAGGTGCAGAACCCAGGGCGGAAAGCTGCGTTTGAAATTGCTGGCCAGGCCCCGGCCCGTCACCCGGCCAATGCGCGCGCTGATCGACTGGATGGCCGCCATTAGGGGAAAAGTCGCGACCGCGGTCCAGAGCATATTGAGGCCAAACACGGCCCCGGCTTGAGAATAGGTGGCGATCCCGCCGGGATCATCATCGGCTGCGCCCGTGATCAGGCCGGGCCCCAGATCGCCAAAAAACGAGGGCTTGCGCGGCGCAGTATTATGAGGAGGCAGGTCAGCCGTCATTCTTCATACCCAAGCACCCGGAGTCACGGACACGCGAAAGCCATCGCTATTAGAGACAGCCTGCCGCGACTGGCAAGGGGTGAAACAGGCATGGCCGGGCCTGTCTGGATCAGAAACCGCCCGGCCTTGATTATTGCCGGGTTATGATCGGAAAATCGCCATCGCCCTTGTCGAACAAGTCGGTCAATTTGCGAAAGGCCCCGGCATCGCCCTGGATCTTGGCCTTGCCCGTCAAGACCGCCGAGACCAAGGATTGTCCGGTCATGATGCTATTCAAAAACAGCGGCCGTGGCACGGTCAAGGTCGCATCGACCGGGCCGGGCGCGTTGCCCATTTCGGTGATCAGGACGCCATTGCGCACCCGGATATAGACGCTCTCATTACGGTCAGGAAACACCATGGCCAGCTTCAAGCTAACGCCCTTGGCCTTGTCGGCATCCATCCGCACAGCCAGAAGATCAAACAGCATGGCGGTCGGCAGGTTGGCGATCATGTCCGCAGCGATAGCGACCCCGGCAGCGGATTTTTGCACGCCCTGACGCAACTCCTTGGCCCCGACCAAGTACATATTGCGGCCAATGGCGCTTTCGGCCTGATAGCCCATCTGGTCATAGGCCCCGGCCAACATGTCCCGCGCCGCCTGATTGCTGGCATCGGCCATGACGACATTGTTTAAAAGGGTTGAGCCCCAACGATAATCGCCAGCCTCTATCGCGGTCTTGGCTAGAGCCATGACCTTGTCGGCGCCGCCCATGGCCTCAACATATTTGCGGCCCGACTCGGCCGGGGACAGCTCTTGCAAATGCACGGGATTGGCATCGTACCAGCCCATATAGCGCTGATAGACCGCCCGGCTATTGAAGCGCATGGTGCCGTAATAGCCGCGATTATACCAGCTCTTGGCCAGGACATCGGGCAGGGCGATCTGGTCGGCGATTTCAGGACCGGTCAGGCCCTTATTCATCAGGCGCACCGACTGGTCATGCAGGAACTTATAGGCGTCGCGATGGTTTTCCAGGAAGGTATTGACCTCGCCCTTACCAAAGCGCGGCCAACCATGGCTGGTAAACATGATGTCGCTCTGGGCGCCATAGAGCCGCACGGCTTCGCTCAAATATTCGGCCCAGGCCTTGGCATCGCGCACCAGGGCGCCGCGCGGTGTCAGGACATTGTGCATGCTGACATTGGCGTTTTCGGCCATGCACAGAATATGCATGTCCGGCAGGAAGAAATTCATTTCCGAGGGCGCTTCGGTGCCGGGCGTGATCTGGAATTGGATCCGCACCCCATCCAGGGTCAGTTCCTGGCCGGTCTTGGTAATGCTAAGCGTCGGCGCAATCAGGGTCGTGGTGCCGCGCGATACGGCCTGTCCAATCCCGGCCCCCATCTGGCCATCCAGGCCGGGGCTGAGGTTAAAGCCAAACTGGTAGGTGGCGCGCCGGCCCATGGCCTGGCCGGCAATGACATTTTCGCTGACCGCGTGTTCCAAAAAGCCCTGCGGCGCGATCACCGGGATCTTGCCTGCATCGACATCAGCCTGGCTGACCATGCCCTTGGCGCCGCCAAAATGGTCGCTATGGCTGTGGGTATAGATCATGGCCACGATGGGCCGAGCCCCTAGCTTTTCATTGACCAGGTCAAGCGCCGCCTTGGCCACCTCAATACTGGTTAGGGGGTCAATCACGATCCAGCCGGTATCGCCCTTAATGAAGGTGACATTGGATATATCAAAACCGCGCACCTGCCAGATCCGGTCTGAGACCTGGAACAGGCCCGCCTTGGACAAGAGCTGTTCATGCCGCCAAAGGCTCGGATTGACCGTATCGGGCGCATCGCCCTTGATGAAGTCATAGGCGGCTAGGTTCCAGGCAACGGCCCCATCGGCCCGCTTGATGAGGGGATCGGTACGGGTGCCGACATAGCCGCGACTGGCAAAGTCAAAATCTTGGCGATCTTCCAGCGGCAGGGTCTTGGCAAAATCGGCTTGAGCGGCCTTGGTGGCGCTGGAGGCGGGGCTGCCTGCCTGTGCGGCGGGGCAGGCCAGGCTTATGGCCGCGAAAAGTCCAATCCAAACCCTTGCTCGCATAGCGCATTCTCCCGTCAAGACCCGTCCGCCCTTTGGCGTGTTATCGGTATGCTAGGGTCAGTTGCGGTTGATTGAAATTGATTTTCGATTGGCCAAGCCAGAAACCTTGCCCTCCCCTCGATGCCGCCGCCGAGGGGGAGGGTTGATATCGTGTCTAGGCCCCCACGGCGGCTTGGGCGCGGGCGGCTACGGGCAGGGTCCAACCCGCAGCCTTGGCCCTTGCCGTGCCCCGGGTGATTTCCTTGGTCAGGTCCGAGCAATAATGGCCAAAATCAACCTGGATGGTGTGGCGCGGCGAATTATAATAGCCGCCCAGATAGAAGGCCTCGTCCTTGGCGGTGGTCTCAGCGCGTTCTGTGGCAGACGGTAGATGATAGCGCCCAGCCAGATAGGCGCCCAAGAGCTTGGCCTGTTGTTCGGCAAAATTGACTAGGGTCGGCAGGGGCTGGGCTAGGCCCATATAGAACAGGTTCTCGACGCCCGCCGGAACCATGCGTTTGAACAAGGGCAGGCGGTTATCCGCATCGGTCTTAAAGGCCGGATCGGTTAGGAAGGGGAAGCTGATCTTATAGCCGGTGGCAAAAATCACCGCATCGACAGGCTCGACACTGTCATCGTCAAACCGGACATTGTGACCTTCAAAGGCCTTGATCGCGGGCTTAAACTTGATATCGCCGCAGCCAGCCCGGGTCAGAAATTCGCCCGAGACCGAGGGGTGGGCCGACAGGGGTTCATGGTCTGGCTTTGGCAGGCCATAGTCTTCCATATT
>CANGEH010000003.1 GCA_947452665.1 Caulobacteraceae bacterium | reverse complement strand
CTGCCGATGTAACGGTCGGAGACATCTTCGACGTGGGCCAAGTCGAGATTGGTGCTCGCCTTTCCGGCCTCCAGCTTGCGCCGCCAACTCCATGCCTTGGCGACGGCGCGCAGCACATGGGCCTCCACATGGGCCTCGTTGGCCTCCACCGGATTTGACGGCGGCATGATCTTGGGTCGGCCGTTACGCTTGCGGATGGCCAGCGGGATGATGACCCGGATGGTGGTGGGCGCGACGCTCATGCCGCCATCTCCCGGCGCGGCGTCACCATCGCCCTGACCACCGACCCAAGCCCCTCGGTGCGAAGATCGACGGCCATGCCATCGCTGCCGACCGTGACACGCTCGACCAGCAGCCGTGCGATGCGTGCCTGCTCAGCCGGGAACAAGGACTCCCACAAGGCGTCAAAGCCCGTCAGGGCAGCCACCACATCAGGCTGTTCTATCTCTGGGCATTCGCGCTGCGCGGCCTCAATCGCTCGCGCAGTGACCTCAGGCGTCAGCAGCAACGTCCGGATCTGCTGGACGACCGCGGTCTCGACCATCCCGGCTGGCAGCCGAACGAAGGTTTCGGTGTTCTCGCCCGCCCGGTTCCGGATCGCGTCCGGCGGGAAACGATGCGGCTTGAATGCGGACGGCTGCGTCGTACACACCCCATAACTGGGCAATTCACGCCGGGCAGAGACTTTTTGGCGTTAGCCAGCCCTCTCCTCGCCCATGCTCCTATTACAGAGCGTTATGGTTACATAAGGCGCTAATTTGGATAATTTGCTTCGTCAGTATGGCGTAGCAGGCCGCTAGCTTGCGTCCAATTCGAGCCCCTGCATCGCGCCCTCGGCCCGCCATTGCTCGATCAGCTTGATGAAAGCTATCGGCCCTCTGCCATAGGCGCCGTTTCGCGCGGCCAAGGCGGAGGGCTTGCCTTCATTATTGTAATAGCCAGGTGTGCATTCTTCGGCAAATTCTTGGCGGGAAATGGCGGAATCGATCACCGTTTGAACCCAGTCGGCCTCAGCCTGCTCGGAGGCCTCGACAACTGTGACCCCGCGCTTTTGACATTCGGCAATGATATAGGCGGCATGCTTGCTCTGCTCATTGAGCATGTGGGGATAGCTGACCGTAAAGCCGGACTGGGCGATGGCAAAGATGAAATTATTGGGAAAATCGCGGCTATGCATGCCGTGCAGGCTCGAGACGCCGTCCTGCCATTTCTCAGTTAGGGTCTGGCCACTGCGGCCCTTGATTTCATAACCGGCGCGCTGGGCATAGGATGTACCGACCTCAAAACCAGTCGCAAAGATCAGACAATCGAGCTCATATTCGACCCCGTCGACCACAACGCCGCGCTCGGTGATCTGTTGAACGCCAAGGCCTTGGGTATCGACCAAGGTGACATTAGGCCGGTTAAAGGTGGCCAAATAGTCGTCATGAAAACAGGGACGTTTGCAGAACTGATTATACCAGGGCTTGAGCCGCTCGGCCGTATCCTTGTCGGCGACATATTCGTCCACGCGCGCCCGGATTTGTTCCATTTTTCGAAAATCAGCCAGTTGCAGCAGCTCGGCTGGATCACCGACCGAGCCGTCAGCGGACTGGGCTTTGCGAATTGTAGCAACAATGCCGAGATTGCGGATAATGTCGGTCCAGCCATCGGCTACCAGATCCTCCTTGGCATAGCCGCCAGAGACCAGAATATTGAAATTATCCATGCGGTGCTGCTGCCAGCCTGGCTGCAGGGATTCAACCCATTTGGGATCGGTGGGGCGGTTATCGCGGCGATCGATGGAGGACGGGGTGCGCTGGAACACAAACAGCTGATCAGCGCTTTCGCCAAGGTGTGGCACGCACTGAACCGCCGTGGCACCCGTGCCAATAATACCAACCCGTTTACCCTTCAGCCCGGTTAGACCGCCCATAGGGTCGCCGCCCGTATAGTCATAATCCCAGCGGCTGGTATGGAAGGTATGACCCTTAAAGGTCTCAACGCCCGGAATGCCCGGCAGTTTGGGGCGATGTAAGGGTCCATTGGCCATGATCACAAAGCGGGCCTTCATGGCATCGCTGCGATTGGTGCTTATGATCCAGCGTGACGCGGTATTGTCCCAGTTCAGCGCGGTAACCTCGGTCTGGAAGCAGGCATCTCGATAGAGATCGTATTTTTCACCAATCATCCGACAGTATTTCAAGATCTCGGGCGCGCGGGTGTATTTCTCGACCGGCATATAGCCGACCTCTTCGAGCAGGGGCAGATAGACATAGCTTTCCACATCGCAGGCCGCGCCGGGATAGCGATTCCAGTACCAGGTGCCGCCAAAATCGCCGCCCTTCTCGATCAGGCGCACGTTTTTCACACCCGCCTCGCGCAATCGGGCACCCGCCAGCAGACCGCCGAAGCCGCCGCCAATGACAACCACATCGATCTCGTCGCTTAGGGCGTCGCGTGTAAAGCCAGGCGCCACATAAGGATCATCCAGATAGCGGCTGAACTCGGCCTCGATCTTGATATATTGGGCATTACCCTCGGCACGCAGGCGGCGATCGCGCTCGGCCCTATATTTGGCGCGCAAGGCAGCAGGGTCGAAATCTAGGCTCATGGGCGCAGCAATTTCGGTCATGACGCGGTCTCCAAGGACGAGTTCGGCAGCCTGATCTATTGACGGTAGGTCAGGTCAAGCCCCCAGGCTAACGCGATCGTCCGCGTCCGGCCACAGGCCACAAGGCCACAAGCGTATCGCCCTGAATGACGTGAAAAGTGTCATAGAGATTGACCGTCGGGTCGCAGTGCGGTGCGGCAAGGGTCACAAGGCTTCCCAAGGCAGGCGGCGTGGCACCCGGGGTAACCAGGGCCCCATGCTCATCGCCCATAAAAAAGTATTTGGCGCCCTGCGGCGCGCCGGACAGAACCAAAGGCGGCTCGGCGTCTGTGGAAAACGCCTTAATGCCGGCATCCAGTGTGACCATGCCCTCAGCATTCGCGCTAACGACGCGAGAATCGATCATAAGGGCGGTTTCAAAGGGGGCCGCATCGTCCTTGGACAGGGCGCAGGCCAGATACTGGCTGTCCATAAACACATAGGATCCCACTTGAAGCTCGGTAAACAGGTCCAGTTCGGCATCAATGCTGTGGGTGCCGGTGCCGCCGCCCGTAATAATGGTCGGCGCGCCACCGGCCTCGGTTAGGGCCGAAATCACGGTGCGAATATAGTCAGCCCTTTCATGCATGGACTCGCGTCGCGCATCAAAGGCTTCAATATGCTGCTGCATGCCGCAATAGCACTGAATACCGCTATAGATCAGGCCGGGTTGCGACTGGATAACAGCCAGAAGCGCAACGGCGGCCTTGACTGATGCAACGCCGGTGCGCCGGATGCCAGGATCGATATCAATGATCACAATTAAGGCCTTACCGCTGGCTTCGGCAGCCCTGCCTAAGGCGCGGACATTGTCTGGATGATCCACCACGCACATTAGCCCTTCAGTGCGCAAGTTGAGCGCAACCAATCGGGCAATGGCCGGGCCAGGGACGACCGGCGAGGTCAGGTGCAGACCGTTTATGACGCCGCCCTCAGCCAAGGCCTCGGCTTCGCCAAGCTTGGCACAGCAAGCCCCGATCGCCCCGGCGGCAATCTGGCGCTTGGCAATATCTGGGCTCTTGTGAGTCTTGGCATGCGGGCGAAGCTTTAGCCCATGATCGGCGGCAAAACTGGCCATGCTGGCAATATTGCGATCCAAGGCCTCCAGGTCCACCACGAGTACGGGCGTATTCAGATCAAGGCGCGAGCCTTGGCGGCCTATCAATGGGCCGTGCAGGTCAAAATCATTCACGGACGCGGCGCTCCGATACCAAACAGTTCAGCCAGGTGGGCATTGACGAACTTGCCCTGGGGATCAACCGACTGGCGCACAGCTAAGAACTCTGCCGTGCGCGGATAAAGGTCATAAACGTCCTGCGTGGTCAGGGTGTGGCGCTTGGCCCAGTGGGGCCGACCCCCAGCCGAACGGAATATGGCCTCAATCTCGTTAAAGGCACTGCGCCAGGGCATGGGGGCATATTGGTGGAAGGACACTGAGGCCCCGGGGCCTGTGTGAAACGGGCTCATCCAGATGTCATCGGCTGCGGTTAGCCGGAACTCAAACGGAAAAGCGATCGGCATCCGGTTGGTGCGAATATGGGCAACGGCCGCTCGCAAGGCTGGCATGCCATTTTCGCGCGGCATTTCATATTCCATTTCCTCAAAGCGGATGGTGCGTTCTGAGGGAAAGATTTTCCATGCAGGACCAACCCGACGGCTCGGACTGCCTGAAAGGCGCATAAGCATACGCTGCAGGGTCGGGATCATCGGCTTGGCAACCGCCCCAAGCTCACACACCAGCTTGAAGACGGTTTCGTCAATATCTTCACCACCCGCATATTCGCCTTCGGGCGCGGCAGGGTGCAGGGTTTTGAAGATGACATGGTCTGAATAGGGGAAGACGAAAAATTCCATATGGCGGGTCGCCGCGGCAAGCTCATCAAACCGCTCAGCAACCTCGTCCAGTCGCATTCGGCTGATGCGCTCTTCAAGATGATAGGCCGGAAGGACATGAATACGGATTTCGATGGCGATACCGAACAGGCCGAGCGACAATCTTTGCGCTTGATAGAGGTCCGGTTGTTGGTCTGGTCCGCACTCAACTACGGCGCCATCGGCCTGCATCAGGCGAAAGCCGCAGGCCTGGGTGGAAATACTGCCAAGCTCAGCCCCGGTACCATGCGTGCCTGTGGCACTGGCACCGGCTAGGGATTGCGGGTTAATGTCGCCCTGATTAATCATCGACAAGCCCTCGGCCCATAGGGCTTCGGTTAGTTTGTCGAGGCTCCAGCCCGCTGGGGCCCAGACGGTCTTGCGGTCGGCAGCGATCTCGATCTTGCCCTCAAGATCGGCCAAGCTGATCAAGGTGTCGTCCGTATGCACCAGCGGCATGAAGGAATGGCCAGCGCCAACGACGCGGACCTTGTTGGCTTGCCGGACCAGGGCCGAGAGTTCGGCCAAGGTCTTAGGCTTGGCCCATTGCGCGGGCTGTGCCTTGACGCTTCCGGACCAATTACTCCACTGACTCATTTTATGCTCCCGCAAGGTCTGGATTTGTGCGTGGCGTGCTGTTTATCGAACTTATCGGATTCGCACGCCTAGGCGTCTAGGTCTTAATCGCCTTGTGGCGCGAAGTGAGGTGCAATGCCGCAATAATGGCCATAGTCACACCCGCTAGGCCCATGCCCATGACAAGACCGCCCCTTACATCCGTGTCGCTGACCACCAGCGAGGCTAGAAAGGGTCCTGCGCTACAGCCAAGCAGGCTCGCGCCCGGCCCGAACATGGCCGCTCGGCGACTGGGATCAGCCTCAATGGCGACGGGTGTCAGATAAGGTGCCGAGAAAATCCACAAAAAGCCAAAGCCTGCAGAGGCGGCGAGGAATACAGCCGCCTCCGGCAGAATATAAAACAAGCCCAATAAGGCAATCATGCCTGCCATTGAAACCATAAGCGCCCAAAACCAGGAAATCCGGCCCGCAATAATGGTCGCCGCCGTTCCGCCTGCGACCTGCGCCGCCAAGGACAGGGCAATCGCCAGACCGGCTGTTCCCTGCGCATGTCCGGACTGGCGCGACAGGGGCTCCACATAAATCCAGGCCGCAAGGATAAAGGCCTGAAAGCTAAAGGCCGCCGCCAAGGCGATCCAGCCCCGAGGGCTGGGCAGCCCCTTGGCATCATCCTGTCCATGCTGGATGGGGGCAAAGGCCTTGGGTGCGGCCAGACCGATGATAGCGGCAAAAAGGCTCAATCCCGCCAGGCACAAAAACCCGCCATCAACCCCAAAAGGCTTGAGAATTAGTGCGTTGATCGCCGCCACCACAACAAGCTGGGCCAAGGTCTGAAGCGTGAGATAAAGGCCTGACCAGCGCTCGGGCCGCGGCGAGCGGACAATTAGGCCCGTCACCAACCAGATCATAACGCCGCTCGGCAGGCCAGCCAGCCCGCGCACTAGGGTCAGGGCATCCCCGCTCACCCGTGTTGTCGCTAGATTGCAAATCGACAAGACCAAGCCGCATATAACCGCGATCAGGCGCAGGTTCTTGGTACCAAATACCGGCCCAGCGGCCGCAGCCGCCAAGCCCATGGTCAAGAGCTCGACCGTTCCGGCCTGGCCAAGTTGGGCCGCGCTAAGACGGCCACTGGCTTGTAGGCCGCCGAGCAGCAATGGCCCCACGCCTGCAAACAATACCCCCATAATGCCAACCGCAAAGGCGGCAACCTGCTGCATCAGGGTTGGAGATGGGCCAACCCAGCCATGGCTAAGCAGGCTGTCTGGGCTTGCGCCGCCTAGCTCGGTCAATATTTGGCTCGCAGATACAGGCCATAGGTCTGGGGCTGGCCAACACTAAATATGTCAAAGCCTAGGCCGGGAATGGGCGTGATATCCACAATATTGGTCTCTTTAAACAGGTTGCGGCCCCACACCCCGACCTCATAGCGCCCGTCGGACAGACGCACGCCAAGTTGCGCATTGATAAAGGTTCGCGATGGGTCGCTCAGGCGTGCCGTATTGGCGGTGTCAAAAAACACCTTGGTACGGTGGGTAAAGTCAATCTGGCCGATAAACCGGCCCATCGGCAAATCATGCTCATAATGGGCCGTCCCATTCAGGCTGGCCTTGGGTGCAGACGGCAGGGTGTTACCTGAATAATCATTACCGACCGATGTAAAGTCCTGGTATTCCGCGCTCAAGAGGGACATCCCCAAGGACAGGTCCAGATCGCGGATCGGTGTGGCCTGCAATTCAGCCTCGCCACCGTAAATCTTGGCAGCAGATGCATTGGTGAACAATTGTACGGTCACAAGATTGCGCTGGATGGTCGTATAGACCTGTAGATCTTGATAATTATAATAAAAGGCAGAGACATTGGCCCTCAAGCGGTGATCGAACAATTCGCTCTTCGCACCCACCTCATAGGCATCGACCTTTTCGTCGCGATAGGGCCCAAGATCGGCCGGTTCGGTCGTTTGACCGCTGAAAAATCCACCGCTCTTTGATCCACGATTATAAGCCGCATAAAGATTCACATCGTCACTGAGCTTATACTGGACGCCCAAGCGACCCGATACTGAGCTAAAGGTCTTGGAGCCCTTAAACGCAAAAATCGGGATGTCACCGTTTTCGGCCTCGCTAACATAGGCAAAACTTTTCTTATCAGTCGAATAGCGCAGGCCGCCGGTTACCGTCAGCTTGTCCGTGATATCAAGATCCGCCTGTCCAAACACCGCATAACTCTTGGTCGTCTGGGTCAGTGGCCAGCCGAACAAGGCAATACTGCCTGCTGGATCAGCACCAGATGGATTGTCCACAGTTGGGTCACGCAGGGCAGCAAGTATATCGTATTGAGAGTTATTGCTTAGCTTGTCGTGCGAGCCATAAACCCCAACCACATAGCGCAAGGGCGTATTGCCATTGGACTGTAGCCGAAACTCCTGGCTGGTCGTGGTTTGCTGGGCAATATAGCTGGCCGTAATGATGCCCAATGGATTGGCGTCGGTTTCTTCCTGGTCATTGCGATCGGCCTTTTGATAGCTGGTGACCGAGATCAGGCTTACCGCGCCAAGATCGTAGTTCAACGTATTGGTTGCCCCCGTCAACTTGACGACATCCTTGCCTTCAAACGCATAGTCGCCCTGATAAAGGTTGCTGCTGGTATTGGCGTAACCCAGCACATTGGTGCATTGGCCCGATGTATAATAACCCGGCGCGCAAAGCCCGTCTGGCCCTGTCGCCTGTTCCGTGGCCGGCAGGAGTGACCGATTATAGGCTAGGATAGACCCACCCTTAGACTCACTGCGACTAACGCTCAGGTCATCGACCAACTTATCATTCGGCTTGAAACGCAAGGCCCCGCGCAAGGCCCACCGATCAGCATTATTGCCATGATTGCCGGTGAGGCGATTGAGCGTATAGCCATCATCCTTGATATAAAGACCGGAAATCCGGCCCGTCAGGCTATCGCCTGAAATTGGCCCGCCAAGCCCGCCCTGCAGATTGATCGCATTAAATCGGCCATATTCCGCGGCCGCGTCGGCTTGGAACGTGTCGGTCGGCTTTTTGGTGGTCACATTGATTGCGCCGCCCGTCGTATTACGACCAAACAATGTGCCTTGTGGTCCGCGCAGGACCTCAACCTGTTGCAGGTCATAAAAACTTCCCAATTGGGCCAGCGGCGAGGCAACATAGGCGCCATCGACATAGATGCCCACCGCACTGGCCGTAGACGGATTGAAATCATTAACCCCAACCCCGCGGATGAAGATCCGCGGATTAGCAGCATTATCATCGGTCTTGATCTGTAAACCCGGGGCCAAGCCAGACAGGCCCAACAAATTGCCGACCCGTTGATTTTGCAAGGTTTCCGCCGTCAGGGCCGTAATAGCGATCGGCACGTCTTGGAGGTTCTCAGCGCGCTTTTGCGCGGTCACAACAACCTCTTCCACCGTGGTATCGGACGGTTCTGCGGCCAAGCTTGGGCCCCATCCGCCAATCAAGAGTGCAGCAATACCAACGCTAGAAAAGATCTGATGACGGCGCATGTTTTGACCCCGATAGTTATGACTTTCGTGACGCTATCAAAAACTACGGGGTGAACAAGGTATTTCTAAAAAACTAATGGCCGTCACTGGGTTGACCGCTAAAATTTTTAGCGACGATTTTGGAAATGCTTTTTGCGACAGCATCTATGCTTGTCCGCTTTTCCGGCGGGTGAAAGGCCTCTAGAAATTCGCCTCCGTGCACGGCTCGGTTCACAACCCCTTCAATCAGGATCGCCACCTAAACACCCGGCAAAACGACAAGAAACTAGGGGTCCCCTGCCCTGGCTGGGTGAAAGGCCCTCATGGCCTGAGGCCAGAAGCGCCCTGCCCTTGATCCGCAAAGCGCAGCCACTTTCCCATTGGTCTGATGGCACCCTAACGCCAGCCGACGCTTGCCTGCCTTAGGGAACTCCTTGGTCCAGACATGATAATGGCTCTGGGCAATGCCGAAGCGTCGCGCGTCGGCTAACTTTAACCACCCGACCGCCGGGCGTCAGCTTTGCGGTCAAGGGTTTTGGTCTCATCTTCTCAGCCTCGTCACTGCGATGACAACAAAATGCCCCTCTAAGCGAAGGCCACAAACTGTCTCAATGGTGCTGACGCCGAACACGGGGCGTAGTTGTACGTAAACTATTGGACTACAGACAATTCCTAACGTAGGGTCTTGTTTAGTCGAACAGTCAATCGCAAGGGTTTGAAGATTATGAAAAGTAATTTGAAATTTGGTTTACTGTTCACGACAGCCATCGTTTTGGCATTCTCGTCTTCTGCGGTTTCGGCGAAACCCGGTTGGATGAAAAAGGCCGCGAAAGGTGTAACCAGTGCGGCGAACACCGTGGCCGGCACGACGACTAGTCTGGCAAATAATGTGTCTAATACCGCAACTGATAGCGCCTCTCAGGGCGTTGGTTACGCGAATTTCGCGGCGGCCCAGGCCAAGGGCTACACAGATACTGAAATTTTGCAGGCGGCACATTTGGAGGCCGTGGCCAATCGCTGGACCAACCTTGCTGCAGCCGATACGGCATCGGTGGCCATGGGGTTCAAAAACTACGCTGAACGTATGGCCGCCGATAGTGCGCCTATCAGTCAAGCCGAATTTTCGCAAATTAGGAATAACGCGCTCAGAAGTTATAGCACCGGATTTTCAGAGGCGACGGCGACCTACGAGGTGGCTCGGAAGAATTTGGCTCCAGTGGTCTCGAAGGCCTACAGCCTAGCGAATTATATCGCAAACACATGCAAGGCCGGCGCAACGGGCAACTGGGGCAAAATCACGCCTTTCGTCAACAAGGCCCAGGCGCTTGACGCCGTCACCCAGGATGCCGTTTTCCGCCTGTTGCGCACGCTCGGTCGCGGTAGCAAGCCGGACCAGCAGACCGCGACGGACATGTTGGCGGTTGGTCAAGCGCTCGGTATGGTTACCGCCAATGGCCTTGCACTGGTTGGCAATGCGTACCAGTCGAACTTCAGCCTTTCTATCGGAGGTTCCGGCGGCTGGATTGGCGGCGTTAATTCTTCTGTGAGCTTCGGGATGGATACCTTCCCGACCTACGGAAAATACAACATGGCGGTCGCTGTTAACTCTGGGGTTCAGATCGCCGCTGGCACGGCTGATATCGCGCCCGGTGCCACGGTCGGCTTTGGCCTGGGTTGGGGCCCCGGCAGCGCCGGTGGTGCGGAAGGCCAAACATTGACCGCGGGCGGTACTGCTGGCGGGATTGATGTGGCCGCACAATGGACCTTGCCGCCCTCACTGGTGCAAGCCCTGGCGACCGATGTCGCCAAGAACAGCTTCGACGTGAACAGTTTGAAGACTACGCTAACCTCGACGGTCACCGACAGCGTTACGGCGATCTGTCAGGCGCCCGGCATTTCCGCAGGCGTTAGCATCCCGGTTCCGATGAATATGGGCGATGTCACCTTCAGCCCTGGCTACACCCACGTGGTTTGGAAGGGCGCGTTCTGAGTGCACTCAAATTGTCCGCCGTCAGCGCCGATGGCACAGTTTTGAGGTTGTGAATTAGGGGGGAATGGGGCTTTCATGCATTGGCGCTGGCCCCTCGGTGAGGTTGTCGTCAAGATCAATAGCCAGGCCTACTCCGTCTGTAGGCCCGCCGCCCTAGCTGAGTGGAAGTCCCTCCTGGCCTAAGGCCAGAAGGGCCCTGCCCTTACTCCGCAAGGCGTAGACATAATAGCGTTAGACGGGCACCACCAAACTCATCAAATCGAAAATGTAATGGGCGCGCGAAGGCGGTCGTCACGGATGGCTTAACCGCCTAACGGGCAGGACCTGAAACGCGGGCGCAGTCGCAATCAGGATTGGGCAGCAGGCACAAGGTCACTATTGTGCCGTCAGAACCACTGGCGACATTGAGCCGGGCGCCCAGATCATCGGCGCGGCGCTGCATGATTTGGAAGCCATAACTACCGTCTCGCGGTTCCGCCCCGCCACGGCCATAGTCGCGCACGGTCAGGCAGGGATGATCGGCGCGGCCATTAATCCGGACCAGCGGCGAGCCGGAATGCTTGGCCGCATTCATCACCGCCTCCTGCAGCAGGCGCAGAACGTGTTGCAAGTGTATGGGCCGCATCCAAGGTGTGGGCGGCAGATCGGCGACATCGCACTCCAAAACAATGTTGAAAGGCCGAACCTGGCGTCGCAACTGCGGAAGGAAGCTGGCTATGCCTTCCGCCAGCTCACCCTCGTACCCATTCATAGCCGTGAGCGCGAGCCGCAGCTCACTCATCGTGTCATGGAGCATCTGGTCGACTTGCTGTAGGGAGCCCGAGCCCATGCGGCACATGGCCATGGCCGAGATCAAATGGTTGCCTACGCCATCGTGCAATTCGCGCATCAATTGTTCGCGCTCGGTTTGAAGCAAAATACGCTGTTCGCGCCGATGCTGTTCGCTAAGGGCCTCATTAATCCGAATTTCCGCCAGTCGCAGTTCTTCGGCAATCCGCACATTAGTGCTGTCCACGGCCTTGACCGCCGCGATGGACCGCCGCAGCAAGCGGAACGCAATGGTCAGCAGAAGGCCATTGGCAATCGATATGCCTGCCCCGACATTGGCCGCTTCACCGTTAAAGCGCGCTGCCAACTGGTTGAACATCATCGCCAAACCAAATGCGCACGGTATCAGCAGGATCACATTGTCCAGATCCGAAGACTGATAGGAAGATCTAAATATCCAATAAAAACAAACCAAATAACACGAGAAAACATAAACAATAAAAATTGAAAACAATGAATTTACTTCGGGCGCGGACAATACCGCCAAGGCAAGAAACGGCAAAATCACGCTTATTGGAATAAAATACAAAAATGACTTGCGGATTTTTTGATTAAGATACCCGTCGATTGCCGGCAGCATCAGGCCTGATTGAAACAAGGGCGATAGCAAGGCGAGCCGCATGGTGGTCGTCGAGGCCATGGATTCGGGAAAATAAAGCAACATGACGCGTGCGCCAAAAACTCCGAAAATCACCGCAAATAACAGAAAATATAGATGTCTATTTATGTTGTAATATATCAACCCAAATATAATCGCCGCGCATATAAATATAACAGAGCTAAATTTTGGTATGATCTCATAAAAAATTACTGAATAAAAATAGACGCTACTAATAATTGACCGTTCGCCGACAAATACTGTAATTTTGTTACGATTTAACCTAGAAGTCGCATCAGTTACTTTTACGATATTTTTGCCAGAATGCAGTAAGCCTGCGTCGATCTGGTAGAAAAATGGTAAGGGCCGTGCATTGGCAAACCGCATGGTCGGCGCTTGTCGCAAAAACAAGGTCTTGCCGTTAAGCGTGACGCTCATGGCCGGTGCCGTAGAGACGAAATACAGTGCCAGATTTTGCGGGATGCGCGTGCCGATGCCGATCTCATACTCGGCAATCCCTGCGGCGTTTGGCAAGGCGGCAGTGCCTGGCCGCGGTGACAAGGCCAGCGCGTGCGGCGGTTCGGGCGCCAGCCAGGCCGATGGAATGCTTAGCAGCATAATCAACAGGCCAAGCAAGGTTGCCGCCAAGCCCTGCCGCCAACTTGTGGTCTGCCACAAATTCAATAGTTTCGCATAGATCATCGGTTGACCAGATTGCGGTTGATCGCCTGAAACACGGCTGCGCCCCGGTTTCGGACTTCCAGCTTGCGGTATATGGCCTTGACATGGTCTCCAACAGTGTAGGTGGATATGCCAAGCCGCATGCCTATGTCGGTATTGCTCAAGCCCTTGGCGATAAACTCCAGCACCTGCAACTCACGCTGGGTCAAGGCAACCTGGGTCATGGCGGCCTGCCGGGCCTCGGATAGGTCAGTCTGAAGCAGTTGAACAACATGGCGCGCCACGGCGGGGGACAGGGTGGCATCGCCGGCCATCAGATCGCGAATGAATTGGGAAAAATCCTCGGGCAAATCATCCTTCAACACATAGCCACTGGCACCGGACCGGATTGCGGCCACAACTGTTGCGGCATCGCCCAAGACCGAAATGACCGCAATCTTGGTGTCCGGCAAGGCAAGCCGTGTTTCTTCGATCAGGGCCAGGCCATTGCCATCGGGTAGGCCCAGATCGGTGATCAATACATGCGGCCGATGGCATGCCATGGCCGTGCGGGCCTCGGCCAAAGTAGCGACTGCGGCAACCACCTGCAGATGGCCAGGCCGCTGCAGCATATCCAGCAACATTTCCAGCACAGCCTGATGGTCTTCCACAAGGACAACGCGAAGCGGGGTAAGCATCGAACCACTCCTGAATGGCGCGTCGCTTGCCACGCACTGGCAATACTTAAGCCTTTTATAGCATTAACTACCGCAAATCCGCTTGGCCGGGAACCCCTACAAACAAGCCGGTCGGTGTTATTGGGGCGGGCAGTATAAAGGGGGAGGTGATGAGTTTTCGCCCCCCCCCAAACGCGGGATACCGCTCTCCCAAACCGGCTGTTATTGAACAATCATGCTAGGTTTCTGGTCTTTTGAGTGGAGGCCATGCCTAACATCAAGGGCCAGTCGGCCGCTATCGATGAACGCCAATCATTTGCGGGCATTCCGTAAAGATTTGCATTGGAAAGGGATTGTACATGAATAAGAAAATTGCGCTTTGTGCGTCTTTGGCAGTTCTATTCATTGCTGGGAATGCATCGGCAGCTACTTATAATTTTTCATGCAGAGCGTGAAAAGATCCTCAATCCTTTCCAGCTACAGTCGATGTAGATACCATACCTTCTACTACTTCTTACAAAATTTATGGTTCGTTTAATTTTACTGACCCGAAAAAAAATAATAAATCAATCGGAGGGGGCGTTTCTGCTACGGATCTAAATCAATCAGCAGTAAGTAATGCTGGCCCAACAAGAACTGGTGCATTCACGGCACAATATGTTTACGCGAGTTTAATCTTAAATTACTCATATTATCCGTCGGAAAACAAACTTTATGCGAGAGGCATCCCTGGAGAGCCGGATGTCGAGTGTTCAAATAATGCCAGCTCATTTAATTGTGGCAAACACGGAAATTATTCGATAACTAAAATTATAACCCCGGCTTCAAATTCCGAATACTTGACAGTAAATGCCTATCAAGTAATTCGGCGTCCTTTTTTAAATGGAATTGTGAATACACCGCAATTTCAGGCAAATGTTACTTATAATAATGGAACGGTTGGGCTGTTCGGGACCACGTTGGACAACAGATACATTGCCTGCAATAAATAAGTTCGCCGTGTAATATCGCGGTGGGGACTGGAGCCCTGCCGCGATTTTTTGATATTTAGGACTACCTTGCTGGCCTTGCGGCGGGCACATGCCCGCCAAACCCCGGGGTATGCATCTAACCACTCCTGAATGGCGCGTCGTTTGCCACGCACTGGCAATACTTAAGCCTTTTATAGCATTCACGACCGCAAATCCGCTTGGCCGGGAACCCCTACAAACAGGCCGGGCGGTGTTGTTGGGGCGGGCAGTATAAAGGGGGAATGATGATTTTTCCGCCCCCCCCCCTAAACGCGGGATACCGCACGCCCGCGACGGCGGATATTAAACAATCGCGCTAGGTTTCTGGTCTTTTATGGAGAGGCCGTGCTTGGCATCAAGGGCCAGGTGGCCGCTATAGATGAACGCAGAACATTTGCGGGCATTTTTAGCATCACAATATCTATTGAGAAAGGTTCTAGGGATGAAAAAATTTGCATTTATGGCGGCAATTCTTTTTGTTGGTTTTGCACAGACTGCTTCGGCGCAGCAAATCCCAAATGGGGCGCATACAATAACAATCAAATATTTGTCTTGGGTGAAAACTGGAAATGATATACCTTATTCTGGCTCAGACGAATCCGTGACCTCTACGACAAACCTTGCTTATTTTTTTAGCACGGTTGGATCTGTCATAACTATAGGCGGCAAGAGAATGCCCTACATTTCTCTAAAGACCGGTATGAATTGTACTGTTAATGGCGCTCTAAACATTTCGAAGGGCAATCGATATTACATAACGACGCTGGCTTGCTAATTAGCCCTATTTGCTGACTTTGAGTGCTGCTTTGAAAGCATCGCGGGATTTATGATCCTGCGATGCTTTTTTAAAATTTTCGCGACCTTGCTGGCCTTGCGTCGGTCACATGCACGCCAAGCCTCGGGATGAGCATCGAACCACTCCTGAATGGCGCGCCGCTTGCCACGCACTGGCAATACTTAAGCCTTTTATAGCATTCACGACCGCAAATCCGCTTGGCCGGGAACCCCTACAACCAGGCCAGACGGTGTTATTGGGGCGGACAGTATAGAGGGGGATGTGATGAGTTTTCGCCCCCCCCTAAACGCGGGATACCGCACGCCCGCGACGGCGGTTAATGAGTGTCCACGCGTCAGATCTGGCGCGCTTTATTGTACGCGGCGCGGTCGCCGATTTACTGAAAAAGGATCACGGTCGATGAAAAAAATACTCCTCCTGAGCGCAGTAGCGACTCTGTCGCTTGCGGCATCAGTGAATGCGCAATCTGTCAGAGTTTCATTCTCTGAAGGGATATATCAAGGCCTTGTCAGCCCCGGTATTACTGCGATTAATTTGCCAAACGCAGACTCTGCTAATCCAAACCCGGTTTTTTATTATCTTAGCAATCAAATTAGCAGCCCAACCGTTATTTATTTAAATTCGAATACTGCCCCTATTTCGGCCATACCTGCTGGCGCGAAATGCATCGGGTATATTTTTTCTGATATCACGCCTTTAACACTAACAAAACTGGAGTGCACTGCGTCCGTGCAATCAATTAGTGTTACCTCAATAAAATACAGTGGCGGCATTGCGAACAATATAACCACCGCATCTGGCTCCTATGCACTTCCCGGGCCACAGGAAAAAATGTTGGGACTGGCTAGGGTTAAGTCATATACGGTAACCGGCTTGCCGATATCAGCCGTGGCCACAAAATCGGGCACCCCAATCGTAAATTATACTATCGGTCTTACTTCCCCCATAAGCTGCAATGCGGTATTCAATAACGGATCAGTGAGCGGCCTAGCCTGTTAACAACAAACCGGCCGCCTTCAATACGAATCGGGCAGAGGTGAGGTTACTTAATTGAGCTGGATTGGGGCTGTGCCTTGCTTCATTCATCTCTGCCTCCTGCCTAGGCCGTGTTGAAGGCGGATGGGGTTGCGCGGGGCGCTGTTCAGGGCCTGACCATTGCCCTGTGTTTCGTTCTCAAAGGGTCACGGACTGTGTGTGCTTAAGAAATTTAGGCTGTTAATCCAAGGAGTTGCAATGGGGGATGCAGATGCGAAAGCAGCGAGGGCGGTCTTGCCGGTAATGCTTATCGGGCTGAACCTTCCGCGCACGGTGGTCACGATTGCCTTGCTCGGCCTCCTAGCCGGTTGCGCCGCGACGCGCCCACCTCTTGCATCAAGCACGCCGAGCAGCATTGCAGCCAGCGATGAAGGCGCATCAAGCCAAAACGCGCCCTCGATCAATCCCCAAGGGTCTGTCGATTCCAAACGCCTCGCCGAAGAGGGCCTGAAATACCTACGCGCGGGCGATTCGGAAAAGGCTGCGCGGTTATTCAACGCTGCGATCAAGTTTGATAGCGACAATGGCACCTATCACCTGCTTGCCGGCATTGCCTACCATCTGGAATTCCGCAAGACATCCGCGCCCGCCATGCGTGATAATGCCGAAATCGGCTACAAGCTTGCCGCCAAATTCAACCCCGGCGATGTCCGCGCCAATATCCAGCTTGGGCGGCTTTATCTCGACGCAAAAAGCTTAAGCCAGGCGCGCGATGCCTTCGCGACCGCGCTCGAAGCCAATCCTGGGGATGTCGAGGCGCTATATGGGATGGCAACCGCGAGCTATTTGCTTGGCGACATCAAATTGGCGCTTTGGGCGGTGCGTGAATTGGAACTGCAGCATTATGATGCAGCGGCGATCGCGCGGATGCGTGCGGTTTTCTATACCGCGATCGGCGAGACCAACAAAGCCGAGCAAAATCGCGCCGTCTATGCCGCCGCGACCAGCAGTCAACCCGATATCGGGTCGCTCGATGAACGCCTGGCGCAGATCCAAGCCATGGTCGATAAACAAGGCTGGCTTACCGATCCTGCCACCCCGCCTAGCCAAGCTTTTGCCTTAGCAGCGGGTTCAAATACCGGCACGGCTGCTTCCGCGCAATTAGCGCCACCGGCTGCGGCGCCAAACGCTGGCGCTGTGCCGCCACTGGCCGCAGATACCCGCCTCCCGGTTGAGCCATGGTGGGTCTGCCCCGGCGGCATGGGCGGCGGCGGTATGATGGGCGGCGGGATGCAAGGCGGCGGCATGCCTTCAGGCAGCGGTGACGAGACCGTTCAACTGGCTGCGATCCCCGCGCCATGCCCAACGGCCAAGGCGCCGAAAATGGCGATCATTGATGTCGTGATGTTGCGAACCGAAGACTCCATTTCGCATTCCTTCGGATCCAACCTGCTGCAAAATCTCACGGGCTATTTCGGCATTTCCGCCGCTATGTCGGGATCGACAATGTCGCCGGGAAGCGTGATCGGCTCAGGAAGCACTTCCACGACCCTTGCACTGGGCGGGCCCATGTCCGCTAATTCAGCGCTTGCCTATTCGCTCAATATTGCCAATGCCACGCAGAACCGCAATGAGGTGCTGGCGCGTCCAACCCTGCTTGCCATTGATCGATTGCCATCCACCTTTTTCTCGGGTGCCAATATTTCGATCGTGGTGGGGGGCGCCTCGCCCGGCGCGAACTCGATGTTGGTTGATAAGCAGGTGGGCGTCAGCTTCTCGGTTACGCCGACATTCGTTGACGATGACAATGTGCTCTTGACGATCAAGACGGCGCGCTCCTTCGTGACGACGCCAGCCACGGGGACGATTGGCGTTGCATTGTCGCAATCTCGTCTTGCCACGTCTGCAAACCTAATGGTGAAACCAGGCCAGACCGTCATTCTGAGCGGATTGGCAGAGCGTGAACGGGTCAAGGGCAAGGCTGGTGTGCCGGTCTTGCGCGATATTCCAGGCGTTCAGTTCCTCTTCTCCAACGACCAGACCTCGGATTATTTTCGCACGGTTATGGTGATGCTCACCATGCGCAAGCCGGTTCTATCCGAAGAGGACGTGGCGGGGGTCGAAGCGGAGAAAAACGCGCGCAAGATCACCGGCATGCCACAGGTCAAGAAATATGGTTTCTACTGGCGCGTCGATGAATATGCCAATTTTCTGTCCAAATCTGCGCCGAACATGGATGCTGCTATCGACACGCTCAACAACAATAAATTGTATTTGAATTTTAAAGGTAAAGACTTGGATGCCAGTGATTGGGCAACAAAGAGCCGTATGCAAAACATGACAGACGATTTTATGAAATACTTCATTCGTTGATGTGTTTGGATAAAATATGGGCTCTTCTATAACCTTAACTGACCTTATCTCGCGTTTTCATTGTTAGTGGCCGGTTAAACGTGGCCGGCCACGATGAAGAGCCTAGTCGTGGCAGTCATTGGGATAACAAGTATCAGTGGAAATTATGCGCGTACCGGGTTAACGCTTAGCGGCATTCAGCAAAACCCAGGTTAGGATCAGATTAAATTGGGGTTTGAACGGTATGTTTTTTAGCCTTCCGCTTCGGTAATTCACGCCCTCCCCCGCAAACACACGTTTAGAAATGTCGTAACGCACACTCCTGGAAAGGACCTAATTGAATGCGGCGTGTATCGAACCGCATGATCGCCGTTCTGGCTGTGGCTCTGATCATCCCGCTGCTGGCGGTCGAGCTCGGTTTCCACAAGCAGATTGGCAGCACGACGGGTATAAACCCGCACCATGCGTGGCTCGCGCTGAACACCCTGGCGTGGATTGCTGGCGCGGTGCTCGCGGCCCGGCTCGTCGAAGCCTTGGGCTGGAACCAGGTTGGGCGAAAGACTGGCAAGCCCGCCCCTCACCTCCTGGTCCAGATCACCAATGTGCTGATCTATGTCTCGGCGGGCATTGGCATGGCGGGGACACTGTTCGAGATACCGCTGACCGGCGCGATCGCCACCTCCAGCGTCATCGGCCTCGTTGTTGGCTTTGCACTCAAAAGCCTGATTTCCGACACCTTCTCCGGCATTGCCCTCAATCTCGACCAAGGCTTCACGATCAATGATTTCATCATGATTGTCGGCAGGCCGGGTACATCCCGCATTGTGGGCCGCGTCACCCATATCAATTGGCGCAGCACCTATCTGCAGACGCCCGAAAACTCCATGCTGATCATCCCCAACACCGTCGTCAGCGAAGCGATCGTGCTGAACTATTCCAAGCCCGAGCCCGCCAGCGAGTTCAAGCATCTGGTGACGCTCGACTTCGAGGTGCCAAGCGAGCGGGCGGTGCGTATTCTTAATGCCGCGCTGCAAACCGCCGCGCGTGAGAACAAGGCGATCTGGGACGGCAAGGCGCTGATCAAAGACCTGAACACGACCGGCATCGCTTACGAAATCAAATACATGCTCGACCCGACTAGGCTGGACCCGGATGTGGCGAAGCATTCCATCCTCGGCCATATCGAACGCCAGATGAAGCTGACTGGCATTATGATCGCCCATCCCAAGATCGACAATTGGACCCGCGAGCCATCCGAGCTGAATCACAATCTTGGCGACATGCTGAATCGGATCTGGCTGCTCAAGAAGATCCAGTTGTTTAAGGCCTTCGCCGACGGCGAGCTGGCTGGTCTTGCCGAGCGGATGACAATGCGGCAGTTCGCGCCGGGCACCCAGGTCATCACCGCAGGCGACCCCGGCCGATCGATGTTCCTGCTCAGCGAGGGACTGGCCTCTGTGCTGGTCAAGGGCGAAGATGGCGAAGTCGATGTGGCGACCCTTCGCCCCGGCGACTTCTTTGGCGAGATGTCGCTCCTCACCGGCGATCCGCGTAGCGCGACGATCATGGCGCTCAGCGACACGGTGGCGTTCGAAATCGAAAAGGAAGATCTGGTACCGCTGCTCGATGCCAATCCCGATGCGGCCGAGCTTCTTGCCATAGCGGTCGCCGATCGGCGGATCGCGAGCGCGGAAGGCGCCAAAAAGCGCGAAGTCGTCGCTGCCGAGCTGGCCTCGCTGGCGGGTAAGATCCTCAAAAGCATGCTGCGCTTCTTCGGCCGTAGCGACGCAACGCCGTAGCGGACACGCGCCTGATGAAACTGCAAAGGTGCGGACGGCGGCACTGCGCCGGGTTGCGCCATTCCAGCGGCACAAGGCGTGGTAGGCGAGCATCTTGTCGATCAGCGTCCAGACGCAGAGCCGTGACATAGGCGCCTTGGAAGACCAAGGCTAGAAGCTTGGGTCCTGTTTAGCCCGCCAACAAGGTTGCTAACAACCAAGCTTATTTAATAATTTTACAATATAGTTGGCACTTGTAATCAATTCGTGAGTAAGATTTCTATACCAAGTTTTTAGAGGAAGTTTTCATATGAATAAATTCGGTATTGTATCGCTCGTAGCAGCAGTCGCCTTAGCGGGCGGCATGACTGTTCTGCCAGCATCACCCGCATTTGCGCAATCAGGCTCGCGCATTTGCGGTTGGACCGCTGCCACACCGACCGGTGCGACTGGTCTTCTGTATGAAATACGCGTTGATGCGTCGAATTCTACAGAGACGTGCAGCAAAGTTATCGACGCATTTTGGTCTAAGATCCAGAGCGATTCAAAGCTTAAAGCCCTGACATGGGTCAAGCAAAATAGAGCACCGTGTGAGAACGCTGGCTCCCAGTTCCTGAGCGCAAATTCACCTCAGGACATGTGTGTCCCGATGCAAGCACAGACTGCATACATTGTCACAAAGACCACTGCGTCCAACTCGACGACTTACAACGTGGTGCAGTAAAAATGCGGGCTTGCATGGATCGCGTGCAAGCCCTTTTTTACAGGTCGAACGGCTCCATTTGACAAGGCCCCCAGGAACTCAGCCCGAATGGGTTAGATCTCGCTCCAAGACTGGAACGAACAAGCCACAACAGAATGGTATAACTGAGCGCCTGAATGGAGAGACAGGGTCAATCAGCGCAGGCAAGATCGCTGTGGTCGCGACTAGTTCTGCAATATCCCGATGGTTTGGTTGGCAAAACGCAGGCGTTCACTCATCACCGTCATGACATAGGTCAGCAAGGCTTGCGTCAAGGCGGGGTGCTCGGATGTGATCTGGTCATAGGAATCTAGGCTGAGTTCGTAAAGGAGGCTGTTCTCCTCCGCCACAATATTGGCGCTGCGGGGTTGCCGGGTAAGCAGGCCCATTTCGCCGATCGTTGTATGGCGGCCAAGGCTGCGAACACGAATTTCGGTGTGCGGACCAACCGAAACAACGACTCCGATCCGGCCCTCCATAATGAAGTGCATGCTGTCCGAAGGCGCGCCCTGTCTGGCAATCATGGTCCCTTCCGACACATCGATCTTTCTGCAATGCTTGGCCAGAATTTCGGCATATTCGCGGTGTTGGAGCGCCGTCTCAAGCCATTCGATAAAGGTTTCACGATCGTCAGCACTTGCGATTTGCCCCTCTATAATAACATCTTCACAATTTTCGAGGGCATGATGAAGATCATCACTGAGAATTACGTCATCGCCTAGAAGGCCGCCGACCTTAAAGGCTTTGCGCACATCATTGCTCATATTGACGAGCACCAGGGATGCGTTGTTCTTTCCTGCCAGCAACTTGATCTGGTTAAAGCTGTGTATGGCCGAAGAATCGATACCGGTCACTAGGCGGAAATCAAACACCAGGAAGCGGCAACCGGGCTTTTTTGCAATCAGCTGTTTGATATGTTCGTACAATGAATTAGCCGAACCAAAGTACAAATAGCTCTGCAGCGCCATGCCCTGAATATTGCTACCATTCTCGTTCAAAACCACCAGATCGCGCTTGCTGCGATCGAGCAATGAGCGATAGCTGCCGCCGTCAAAGCTGAACTTGATGGCATTTACACGGCTGGCGCTGAAGGCGAAGGTCGCGCAACCGGTGACGATCCCGAACAGAACGCCGTAAACGAACCCCCATAAAAAGATAACGGCGACAATGGCGAGCAGCGACAGGTAATCAACCAGCATCAAGCGCCGAGACGACTGCACCAGCCACTTATATAACAAATCCAGCCCCATAAAGAGTAGCAGGCCGCCGAGTACGCTTTTCGGAATAAACGCAATAAAGGCAGGATCGACGACTAGCATCAAGGCGGCAATCAGAGCGACCGATATACCGGCCAGACGCCCCCTCGCCCCCGCATTATAGGCCAAGGTCGAGCGACTGAGCGACATGCAACTGACATACCCGCCCAAGGCGCCCGAAACGAGATTGGCCACACCGAGCGCCTTTAATTCTTGATCAAGATCGGCCTCGCGCTCGGCGGCAAGTTCGATGCCTGCTGTATTCAATAGCGTACTAATGGTGGTCACGAAGACGACCGCGAGCATGTTGCCGAGCAATGAGGGCATGGCCGCCCAAGGAAAGCTGGTCAGCGATTGCACCGTCCACGGAATAGTGATGCCCACGCTTGTCTGGGACGCGAAGGTCCAGCCCGCCTGTTGGGCTTCAGAAATCGGCACCGACCCGAGGGCCAGAGCGCCATAAAATAGGATGACCGCGCCAGCCAATACCGCCGGAAGCGTGAACGCGCCCTTAAATCTCGATCGCGCCCAGAAAAGCGTGGCTGCAATGACCAAGGCTGTCAGTATCTTGAATGGATTTTGTTGCGCAGTCAGTTCGCCGATATTGGCCAAGATCACCTTATGACCGGTTATGACCTGGACGGATCCCGCAACGAGCAACAAACCCGTTGCGCCAAGGAAGCCACCAATGACGGGATAGGGTACAAACCGGATTGCCCGACCGGCGCGCGCGCGCCCAAGACCAAACAGGAACAGGCCGGACAATAGGCTGCCCATTGCGATGATCAATAAGGCTGGCCCGACCATCGCCGCGCCACCTTCGGCAATCATATGGTGAGCCAGCGCGCCGGAAAGGGCTGCGGTGACAGCCGATGTCGAAGAATCAGGCCCGCTAATCATGAACGGGATCGAAGAGCGCATTGATACGATCAACGCGGCCACCGCCGTTGTCAAAAATGTCGCCGCAAGACCAAATGAAAGACCTGGCGCCAAAGGCCCCGAAAAAATCAGCGCGGCATAGGAAATTCCATACAGTACAGTAATAACGCCACAAATAATGCCGGACAAGGCATCTGCCGGTCCGCCAAATTCGGACCAATGCCTATGTATAAATCTGCTTTTTAGTCGATCACGGGCATCGGCTAAAGCTGAAGAGCGATCGTTTTCAATACCAACCGCGTCACTCATGCAATAAAATACTCATTGATTGATCGCGACTGCGCCGATCGGCTTTAAACTCAAAAAGGGTTTAAGTAAATTTTGTGAATTTCTAATGACGGTAAAAGTTTAAGTGTGCTTCGATGGCCCCTCGCGATTGGGCCGTCGTGACCTTGCCAAATTGGAACCGACGGATTTTCTTGCCGCGCAAGCCAGTGAAGGTGGGAAACTTGTCGTCCATCTGGATCTGTTCCCCACGCCCTTGCCCTCGTCCAGTGGGGCTTCACCCCTAGAGACTAGGCAAGCCCAAATAAGCGTTTGACCATCTGTCTCTGGCCCGCTGGAATGAACAGGCGTCCAAGCCCGAACAGGGTTGCGATGATTGAACCACGCCAAAATATGCGTGCCCTTGGCAGCGGGTTGGTCAAACCTGCCTCTAAGTGTGGGCTTAACGAATCTGGCTCAGGTGGCAGGTTCGCTAAGGTCGGTTTTGACGCCAGTCGCTCGCTTACCGCAAAAACCTTGGCGGTCATTTGACGCGTGGCTTGCACGGCGAGATCATGGACCCTAGCGGGGGGCACCGGGTCGCACAAATCGTCGCAAGTTTCGATGTCCTGGAAAACACGACGCCAGCTTTCATCAATTCTAATGTCGAAAAAGTATTGCGCGACGTCACGCGCTTCGCGTCCGAGCGCTAGGCGCAATTGATCATCTGACAAGACCTTGATGATCGCCGCCGCGAGCGCGTGCGTGTCACCCAATTCCACCCCAATAAAGCCTTTACCGACGCTAAGATATTCAAGATATTCAAGATTATACATAACTGTCGGAACGCCATAGGCCCAAACCTCAGCCAAGGCCATGGGCGCACCTTCGAAATCCGACGCCATGACATGCACTGCCGAGGCCTGAATATAGGGCGCCACATCCGCCTTATAGCCTAAAAATTCGACGCTTTTGTCGACGCCCAAGGATCGGGCAAGGTCGGCGGCGTCCTGGCGACTTGACCCATCACCGACCACGATCAGTCGCGCGTCCGGTACGCTCTGAAGGACCAATGGCATAATGGAAATGATCTGGTCGATCTGTTTTTGAGCAATCTCTACGCGTCCGAGGAATAGCAGGGTCTTGGAAGCTAGGCTTGCGGTGTTTTGTGGCAGTTGATCAAAGGTCTGGGGATTGTGAACCAGGCGCGCCGCAAGACCCTGCGCTGAAAACCAGAATTGATCCATCGAAGACAGCGTCGTCACTAGGTCGGCATAACGAAATCCAGCCAAAGAGAATTTAAGCTGGTTCAAGGCATATAAAGTATCGATCGCACCGTGAAATACACTATGCCAACCGATAATTACGGGGATACCTAAGGACTTGGCCACGAGTAAATCCCAAGTCGTGCAACTGTCATAGTACAAATTGCTGACAAATAAATCTACACCCTCCTCTAACAAGATCCGCTCAAGAACAGGTCCTCGGGTGGCATAGCGTTCATTGTGTGGTGGAAGGAAACATCGGTTAATGCCCGGCCCTAGAGCATAATCATTCTCATGTGGGGCGGTGTCGGTTAAAAGTATAACCTTGTAACCCATAGCCGCCCAAATATTCGCCAACCTTGCGGTAACGCGCTCAGTACCGCCATTGTGAAGTCGTGGATAGTAAATTCCTACAGTTTTTACTATTTTTTTCGTACGCTGATTAAGCCATTCTGTACTATTTAGAGATTCAATATAATCTATATTTGACCAGTTTTCCTCACTGGCAGAAATTATATTATCGAGCTGTGACACGACTGTGCTCCATCGCCTCAACTAGGCTCTAACAAATCTCGCGCCTTGAATATACACAAAGCCCATGTCTGAAAAGGCGGTATTTTATGCCGACATCTGACGAAAGAAGGTTACGACAAACACCTCAGACAAGAGCGCACGAATAAGGACAGGCCTTGATCAAAAATTTTTGCTAGACTCGTACGAACCCTTGATACGGTCCAATGCGAAACGGTAGTCGGCTCATGTTTACGATCGCTCAAATTACCGACCTGCATATTACGACGTCCGATGACGCCTCAAACCAGATCCGCAATGCCGATCGCCTGCGTCAAGTCTTGGCGTCTATTAATGCGCTGCGCCCTCGCCCTGTCGCGATAATCGCCACTGGCGATCTTGTCGATCGCGGACGGGCCGAGGAATATGAAGCGCTCAAAGCCATCCTCACGGCAATTGACCTGCCCATCTATCTCGGGGTTGGAAATCACGACAATCGATTGGCGGCCCTATCTGAATTTTCTGCGCCCAATATTGAGACCGATCCAAACGGGTTTATTCAATACGTGCGAGAGTTCGACAATTATCGCCTGATCATGTGCGACACGCTGGATGCGGGGCGAGAGACCGGCGCGTTTTGCGAACACCGCGCAGAATGGCTGCATAAAACCCTCACGGATCGACCCGCCACGCCAACCCTAATCGCGCTCCATCATCCGCCGATTATGAGTGGTATTCGGTGGATGGACCCCGCTCCGCGCGCGGAGTGGATTGACCGACTAGAGCAGGTCATAAGCCAACATAGCCAGGTCTGCGCGATCACATCCGGCCACCTGCATCGCGCCTTTGTGCGCCGATTTGCAAACAGCCTGGTGACTGTGTCACCCGCGACCTCGATCCAGCTCACGCTCGATCTAACGCCGGTCGATCTTAGGGTGCCAGATGGACGCGAGATCTTGAACGAAGAACCGCCCGGATTCATGGTTCACATCTTTGATGCTGGCGAGATCACATCGCATTTTTGTGTGGGCGGGCCATGGGCATCGGCCGCGCATTATGCGCACCCGTTTATCAAGTCCTAGAAAACCGAGTTGGGCCGGATTGTGGGTGCATGTGTCGGGTATGACTAGGCTTTGTGGCGCTCAGACAAGGCCAAAATTTCCTCTATTCGCACCCAGAGGCGAAGACGGCCACACCAATTTAAACTGGGCAACAATTTAAAATCTAACGGCTATTTCCACACCAGAGAAATAGTCATTTAATGTGAATATTGGTAATGACACATAGCAGGTCAATTGTTGCTGAACGGATACATAGCAGTTCTTAATAAATCATTGTTTTATGAGAATTGTCGCGATTGTTCAATTCGTGGCGAAATGTTAAGGATAAGACCTGAATTGGCTGAGTGGCATAATGAGACTGTTAAAATGGATCTAGATTTAGACGCTTGGTTTGACAAAAAGGCGGAAATCTTAGTCACAGACGGTCGCACCAACCGGGCGAGCAGAAATCGCGCGGCGATCTGCAAGGCGTTTCTGGATCTCATAAAAGAAACTGCAGCACTGCCGAGCGCTTTGGAAATTGCGAACCGTTCCGGAACCGCGACCCGCAGCATTTTTCGGCACTTTGTCGACCTTGATGCATTGTATAACGAAGCGGGTTTTGAATTGCAGCAAACCGTCGTGCCGCTTTTTGTAAACAGCATTACCGCCACCGAATTGAACCAACAGATCGCCCAGCTTATTGATTTTCGAATAAAAGTTTATAGCTTCATAAGACCCTATCAATTTGTGCTTCAATCTATTCGTTTTAAATCACCCTATGCAAAATCACGGCATGATAGACAAGTTTTAATGTTCAGAACTCAAATTGAGAACATATTAAAAGAACATTGTATTTGTGATTTTTATAGATTAGAATCTTTAGATTTGTTGTATTCTTTTTCAACTTGGCTCAGACTATGCGTCGACCAAAAACTCGATGACCAACAAATCAGAACTATTTTGTTAAAGAACACGAAGTCTATACTAAATATACCTTAACGACATGCCGAGCTGTCATTTGAAACCAAGGACAATAGGCTGGCCTGCGCCCCCTACTGATGGGCTTTTGCCTAGGTGGAGCATTGGAGCATTTCAACGGGGCGCTGCGCAAACAGCGCCCCTTGCGTTCTGGGCTATCGACAATGCCGGGGCCAGACCCTGGACCGGGATCGAGACGTTTAGTTGGGCTTATTCGCCGAGGCGGCTGCGTCTTTTGCGGACTTGGCCGCATCATCGGCGGACTTGGCCGCGTCGTTCGCTGTAGCCGCATTTTTGGCATCAGCCGCGTCCTTTGCGGCGGCGGCGTCTTTTGCGGCACCCGCATTTCTAGTCGCGGCCGCGCTGTCGGCGGCGGCACCTGCGCTGCTTGCCGCAGCTGTCGCATCGTTCGCTGCACCCGCCGCCGAATTGGCGGAGTCATTGGCGGCGCCGGCGTTCGACAAGGCCGTGTCGTCATGCCGCTCGCAGGCCGCCAAGGATAGGGCAAAGATCGCCGCAGCAGCGACGAGCGCAGTACGTTTAAAGTTAGACATGTTTGGATCCTTTATAGATCTTGCGGATTATTCCGCGCATCCTCAATGTATTAACCGGCTATTCTAAAGCCGTCTGGTCGTGCGTATATTGTCCAATGATCCAAGAACGCCGAAGATTTGAAGCAGCCAGATCACAGTGGCGATAACCACAACGGCATTCAGTATGCTCTTGATCTTGCTATCCATCGGAATGAACTGATTGACGAGCCAAAGCAGGACGCCAACCACGATCAGGACGATGACGACGCTTAAGTGCGACATTTGAAGCCTTCCTTCCAGTAATGGTGGTGCCTGCCTGCTTGCTGCCTCGGCATGGGCGAGACCGCACAGAGCCTTGTTTTGAGGCCGTCGGCGTCACCTGAGTTTTTATCCACCCTCACCGTCCGGCGACCAATGACATCCATCACGGCTGACGGTGGGGGGGCATGCGCCCTCAACCAATCCTTGAGGACCGGCCCGTCGAGCTCTACTGATAACCAGAGCGCCCTGCCCCTTTACATTCCGCCCCGCTCAGGTGCGAATGCGACCACAATCTGTGAAATCCCGGAGAGGATCTTTTATGAGTACGCCGCTACAATTTGGTTTCAACCCGAACGACGATTTAAACGACCTTCGCATGAGCGAAGCCTCCGCACCGCTTTATGAGCACGTCAAGCGGTTCATCAAAGAAACCGTCGAGCCGATGCAGGTCGAGTTCAAGAAACACGGCGAGGGCCATACGGAGCGCTGGACCTTTGCGCCTGGCCAGCTGGAAGTGCTCGAAATTGCCAAGAACAAGGCCAAGGCTGAAGGCCTTTGGAACTTCTTTCTCCCCGATGCCGAGACCGGGGTTGGCCTGAGCAATCTGGACTATGCCTATATTGCCGCCGAACTGGGCAAGGCGCCCATGGCGTCTGAGGCCATGAACTGCTCGGCGCCCGACACCGGCAATATGGAAGTGCTT
>CANGEH010000002.1 GCA_947452665.1 Caulobacteraceae bacterium | reverse complement strand
TATGGACCCGCCAACGCCCTGGATAAGCTGGGCCATGGCGCTGTGGAATGCGCGGCTTAATCAGAACCTTTTGCATCCAGCAACGGCCCCGTTTGCGCGCGAGGCCGAGGCCCGGGTGGTTGGATGGTTAGCGCCCTGGTTTGGCATGGATGGCGGCCATATGACGCCAGGATCGAGCGTGGCCAACCTGACCGCCCTGTGGGCCGCGCGTGATTTGCGCGGGGTGAAGAGGGTGGTTGCCTCGTCGGCTGCGCATTTGAGCGTCAAAAAAGCCGCCCGAATTTTGGGGCTCGATTATGTCGAGGTGGGGGTCGATGAGCGCCAGCGCCTGGACCTTGCGACCTTGCCGCCTGACCTGTCCGATGCCTGCCTTGTGCTGACGGTCGGGACCACGGCGGTGGGGGCTGTTGATCCCCTGGAGGCTTGCGGCCTTGCCGCCTGGACCCATATTGACGCGGCATGGGCTGGGCCGCTGGTGCTGTCGGATCGCCACTGCAGCGTCCTTTCGGGCATAGGGCGGGCCGATTCCGTTGCTGTGTCTGCGCACAAATGGCTCTTTCAGCCCAAGGAGTCGGCGCTGGTCTTCTTTGCTGACACAGGCGCGGCCAATACGGCGCTGAGCTTTGGCGGGGCCTATCTTGCGGCACCGAATATTGGCGTTCAGGGGTCGCACGGGGCGGCGGGAACCGTGCTTTTGGCAACGCTTTTGGCCTGGGGCCGCGAGGGCCTGGCCGAACGGATCGAGCGCTGCATGGATAATGCCGCGCGGCTACAGACCTTCATCGCCGCGCACCCAGACCTTGAAGGCTTTGCCGATGGCGGCACCGGCGTAATCGTTTTTAGGCCGAGGTCTCATCCCGTCGACGCATTCCGCGAGGGCCTGCCCCGAGGCCTTGCCTCTTTGGCGATCCTTGACGGGGAGGCTTGGCTAAGATGCGTCTGCGCCAACCCCAATGCCGATATGGACAAGATTACCCAAACCCTAGACGCCCTTGCCCGGCGCCACGGTGCCTAGGACGAGCATGGCCTTAGCGAATGGCAAAAACCTTGGCGATCAGGGGCGCATCGACCACCACATGCGGGGCAAAGGCGTGATAGCCAAGCGCATGGGCCCAGGCATTGCCGGTGCGCAGGGTGAAATAGCTCTTGAACATGCCGGGCCCGGTGTAGGTCAGGAAGACAAAGATCAGTGACAGGGCCGTGTCGCGCGGACCCGCAAAGCTGGACCAGCCTTCGACCAGATGCATCAGCGCATAGGTCAGGCCACCGAGTATGACGGTCGCGGTCAAGGAGCCGGTCAGTTTCAAATAGCGCGGCAGCAAGATCGCATAGATCAGGACCATGGTCGGCAGGACCGTGCCAAACAAGAACAGGACAAAGGCCAGTGGCCCAGCGACTAGTAGCGTGTGTGGATCAAGCTTAAATATGCTTGGAAAAGCAGCCAGCTCCGTCGCGGCCTCAACCAGGCCTATGACCACAATCACCATGACATCGGCCCGGATATTGGTCGATTTCAGATTAAGCTGTAGCGGCGTGTAGCGGCGGCGAAACCAGATCAATGGAATGACCGCAAACACGACAAAATTATAAACGCACCATAATATGGCTTCGCCGGGCGAGGCTAGGCGCGAACAGCCGACCAGGGTTCCGGCCAGATGGAAGCTGAACGGGCTATAGCCCATGGCGGGCCCAAGGATCCAGCCACCGACCTGGCCCAGCATGGCATAGGCAAGCAGGCCCCCGGTCTCAATGGCCGTTTGTCGGCGATCGGGGGCCCTAGCCGCCATATCGACGGGCGCGCGCCTGCGGGTTAGCCACCAGACCAGACCCATTATGGCAAAGATCTGGATCAAGCCAATGGTCGGAAATGCCATCTGAACCGCAAACGGTTTATCGGCCAGGGCTGGGCGGTCAAACGGCAAGAAGCCGCCCGCAAGATAGAGCGCCGCAAGGTTCAGGGCGATCCAGCCCAAGACACCCGCAATCAAGACGGGATTGGCAACAAGGCTCAGCATCTGTGAGCGAATCCCGTTCGCGCTTGTACTCATAACCTAACCCCAATCGTGCCAGCCTTATGCAGAGCAAACCATGGGGGAATAACCGCAAATTGTAAATCCAGGGACAATGGGTCTCGACGTGTCGCCCTCAAGCCGCGGCGGCAAATTGCGCCGCATTCTTGCCCATTGCCCCGTCATGATGGCCGCTGGGGTGGAGGATGGCAACTAGTCCTCGCGTACCGGCAAGACCATTTCAAAGATCATGCCGCCGCCATCGCGTGGTTTGGCCTCTATATTGCCCCCGTGGGCCAGGGCGATCGATTTGACGACCGAAAGACCAAGACCGCTTCCGCCGCTTCCGCGCGACCGCGACGGTTCGGCGCGCCAAAATCGCTCAAAGGCATTATTCGCCGCGCCTTGATCGAGCCCAGGTCCTCGATCCAGGACTTGGAACCAAACATTTGCATCCTTAGCCCCACAGCCAATTTTGACGGACTTACCGATCGCCGCATATTTCAGCGCATTATCGAGCAGGGCTAAGGCCGCCTGGCGGATGCGGGTCTTGTCGCCGATGAACAAGGTGGTGGGCAGGTCGGTTTCAATCTTGATCTCGGCGGCAACAAAATCTGGCGAGACGAGATGGACGACCGATTCCAATTCTTTGGCGAGGTCAAACAGTCTCGGGACCAGAACGAGCTTATTGGTTTCAAATAGGCTCAATACGCGCAAATCTTCAACAAGGTGGCCAAGCCCGTCGACCTGATCAATAAGTGACGAAAAATTATTCGCATCGGCGGCGAAATAGCCATCCTTCATACCTTGGAGGCGGCCTCTAAGAATGGTTAGGGGCGTTCTGAGCTCATGGGCAACGGCGGCAGCCGTGGCGCTACGTTCGCGCTCATAGGCCCCAAGTGATCTGGCCATTTGGTTGAATCCGTCGATCAATCGATTGATTTCGTCGGGGCTAGAGTCACTACACGCAACACGTGCCGAAAGGTCTCCCTTGGCAATGAGGCTTGATGCCCGTCCAATTTGTTCAAGTGGGGTGGTTAGGCGGCGCGTCAGAACAAATACAAATCCAATTCCGACCAAGGCGGCCATGGCGACCATCGAGGCGAGTTGGACATATTGTAACTGCTCAAGCTGGTCGCCGAGCTCGGAAAACACCTTCTGAGCCTGCTGCATTTCCGACGCGGATACAGGCAGCCCTTGTTCTAAGCGGCTTTTGATCGACAAAATGTGGGCGGGCAGTTTTGCGATGAAATAGTCACCCCAAAACTCATCAAGGAATTTTATTGCTAGGTAAATTAGCGTGCTACAGGAGACAAAATAGACGCTCAGCCAAACACATAATTGTGTGCTGATCTTAGCACGGGCAATGTGGCGAAATATACTCATCGCGATTTAAGCCGGTAGCCGACGCCCCTGACACTTTCGAAATAACCGGTGGCACCAGCGTCTTCCAACTTACGTCTTAGTTTTGAGATATGGCTATCGACGGTGCGTTCAAGCGCATCACTGTCCTCGCTAAGACAGGTATCGAGGATTTCAGAGCGGGCATATGCTTTTTGCGGGGCCTGAGCCATATGGCTTAGGATGCGGAACTCTGTTGCCGTTACATCAATCTGGGTCGCGACCTTGCCGAACGCACTCACGCTTACGATATAGGCGCTGGTATCGATTTCCAGATCACCGACCCGAATGGCCTCAATTTGGTTCATTGAACCGGACGTGCGGCGGAGCACAGTTTTCGCCCTAGCCACAACCTCTAAAGGGTTGAACGGTTTTACGACATAGTCATCCGCCCCCATATTCAAGGCTAACAATTTCTCTAGGTCTTGGCCAAGTGCAGTTACCATGATGATCGGTGTTTGCGACCGCGACCGGATTTCAGCCAATACCGACTGCCCGTCACGCTTGGGCAGATTGATGTCAAGGATCACAATATCGGGTCGAAGGCTTCGGTGATGCATGAGGGCTAGCTCACCATCTCTAGCGGTCACGGTTCGAAAACCCTCACGTTCAAAATAGGTCATCAAGATTTCGCAGATCTGGGGCTCGTCCTCGACGATTAGAACCAATCGGTTTTCGTCCGGGTTTGGATTGGTCATTATCAATTTCCTGCGGGTGACCCTAGACGCACTGAGGCTAGGCCCCGGCGGTGATGATCCACCGGGGCCTGCAACCTTGCTCTAGAATGAGCGGCTATAGTTAACGCTGAGCAAACTTGCCGACTCGGTCTTCTTGCCCGATTGGACGGCCTGTTGCAGCAGCACCCGAACGGCGCTCTGGTCATCGACGATCCAGGAAAATCCGACCCCAAGCCCGACTTGTCCCTTGGTCGTGCCGGGTTCAGTTTGATAGGCGACGAGCATGTCGGGGGTTGGGCCGACATTCACCTTCACGGTCTTTTTGGAGAGGTTTTGATCAAGGGTCAGATCGAAAAATGGCCTGATCTTTGAGGCGGGATCGATTTTTTCGATGTGGTAGCCGATCGATACCCGATTGCTTTCGAGGTCATCATTGCCGTAGGCAAGCGAGATTGGGCCCTTCTTTTCGCTATAGGCGTCAAGACGCGTCTTGCCATAACTGACCGCACCTGTGACCTCCTGCATCCAGCGTGGACCGCCCATGGAATAGGTCACACCGAGCTTGCCGCCGACAAAGCTGCCCGTGGTTTCGCCTTCTGCTCGGACCCTGGCCTTGAGACCCAGCGGCGTGTCCCGATAAAGACTGGTATAGTCGAGACGGCCATAATGGAGCGACCCATTGAGGCGCAGCTTGGGCATCAGGCGCAGGCTGTTATACAGCGAGACCTCAAAGGTGTTGGCGTCATAGCCGCCTGTTCCTTGTGCGAACTTGCCGCCCAATTTTGTAACCGAACCCTTGACGCCGACCAGCCAGTCTGGAGACAAGAGGCCATCGGCGCCCACTTCTGCGCCCAAGGCATCTGTGCGCAATTCCTTGTCGGTTCCGCCCGATGACCGCCGCAGATCACCCCCGCCCATGGCCCCGCCATAGATGCGCCAGCGACCCACCTCATCGGAGCCACCCGCCGCGGCAACGCCTTGGCGCATGGCATCATCTGTACGCTCAGCCCCAAGGCGCATAACCGAATCAGATTGCAGCAATACACCGGTATGTTGATCGCGGGCGCGGAGCTGCGCGATCGTGAAGTCTGCAATCACCCGGTGCATGGCATCGGTATAGTGGGTTGCAGTTGAGCTAAATATATTGCCGTCATTGGGAAAGGTTTCGGGGCGATCAGGCGCTGTGGGATCGCCGCGCCCCTGGTAATTGTCATTGCCATACTTGAAGCCATATTTTGGCAGATTGGTACGCACATCCTCGGCAAGCTTGTTGAAATCGAGGACATAGACGCCTTCCGATTTCAACATCTTCCAGGTCAGCTTTTCGCTCGCCACTGTTTGGGCCGCAAGGTCGGCCTTATACTTGGAGGCTGACTGTGGTGTATAAAATTCAGCCGCATCTGGATCGGATTCGGCCAGACCCTGAAAAATGTCTTCAAGGGCTTGGTCTGGTTGCAGCCCTATCGGCAGGCCAAAGGCAACAATGTTGCGGGCCCCCAAGGCCTGAAGCTTGTCGATCTGGGCCTTATATCCGCTTACAAAGGCAGTCAGGTTGATTGGGACATAGTCAAATGGCCCAGCATCACCCTGCGGCGCCGAGACAAGATCATTCTCACCACCCCAGATGAACACCAGATCATTCTTTTTGAACCGCTTGTGGTCCTCAACAAAGAAGCTGATTTCGTCGGCGACACTTCCATAACCTTCAGTGGTTGGAACGATGGTTGCGCCGCCGATGGCATAGTTGTTATTGGACCCGCTTGGCTTCGTGACCGTTATGACACCGTTTTCATCAACGCTATAGGAACGGGCATAGGTCGAGGGGTAACCCAAGGCGGTGCCAACATATTCGATCCAAAGCTTGCCTTGGCTCGTATATCTTACACCCGTCGATCCAACATCGGATGTGCTGTCGCCGAAGGTATAGACCTGGGAAATGGTCTCGGCTGAGGCGTTCCCGGCCGTCAGGGCTGCAAGGCTGCATGTGCAGATGAGGGTCGCTAGGGTACTGGCCTTGACGGCGCTCACGCTCTTTCTGCTCGTCATGAGTTGTTGCTGAACTTTAGCGATATTTTCCACAATCTTCTCCAGTCTGATTGGGTACCCGAGGGCCTCGAGCACGCGCAAAAATTTGCTGACTGGGTCAATATCTTAGGAATTTATGGACTATAGGTGGATGTTTTATGGAGTTTAGATGGACGAATCCAAATTGATTGAATCAAATTTCGCCTGCAAATTTCAATCTATGCCTGCCCTTAGCGTTCGAATAATAGGACATTATTTTGATAAGGTCGGAATCATAATCGCCGCTGGGGTGGATGATGGCGGCGATGCGGATCGTCTTGGTGCCATAGTCCAAAACTGTGACAATGATCGGCACCTTTGCCTGGATGGCGATATGGTAAAAGCCGGTCTTCCATTGGCGGGTTAGGCTGCGGGTGCCTTCGGGCGGTATGGCTAGGATCATGTGCGGGGTGGCGGCAAAGGCTAGGCCCATGGCCTTGACCAGGTCGTGGCTGGCCGAGCGATCAATGGGCACACAGCCCAGGGCCTTGATCAAGCCGCCAAACGGGCCTTGGGTAAGGCTCTTCTTGCCCATCCAGCGCAGCTTGACCCGGTAATAGGCCGCTGCCGCCAGCATCATAAGCCCGTCCCAGTTCGAGGTATGGGGGGCTGCCACCAGCACGGCCTTATCTAGGTCTGGCCAATCACCCTGCATCTGCCAGCCACTGAGGCGTAGATAGGCTGCGCTTATCCAGCGCAGGGTTTCCGAAACGGGACCGCGCAAACGGGCGGGGCGGGCGGCCCAAGGTTTAAAAAACGGCATATGATACGAATCCTGTTGCCGTAAGTATAAGCCTAGAGGATCTTCCGACCAGACCCTGTTGTAATCTTCAAAGCTGGACCGTGACTGCCATGACCTATGCCTTGCCAAACCTGTCGAATGATCTGAGCGGGCGCGTTGCCCTGGTGACGGGGGCCTCATCGGGTCTTGGTTGGCGCTTTGCCAAGGTCTTGGCCCATTGCGGCGCCAAGGTTGCACTGGTCGGGCGCAGGCTTGAGCGGCTTGAAGCCCTGGCGGCTGAGATCAAGGCTGATGGCGGCGAGGCCGCGGCCTTTGCCGTTGATGTGGCCGATGCTGAGGCCCTAATCGCCATGGTCGGCCAGGTCGAGGACCGTTTTGGCCTGGTCGATATACTGGTAAACAATGCCGGCATTCCCGATGCCCAGCGCGCGCACAAGATGTCGCTGGAGCTGATTGACCGGGTGATGGATGTCAATCTGCGCGGCCCGTTTGTGCTGTCCTGCGAGGTGGCGCGCCGTCTGATTGCCGCCAAAAAGCCTGGCCGCATGGTCAATATCGCCTCCATCGCCGCGTTCCAGTACAGCGGCGGCGGGGCGGCGCTTTATTCTGTGACCAAGGCCGGGGTCATTCGCATGACCGAGGCCCTAGCCGTCGAGTGGGCGCCGTTCAATATCAATGTCAATGCCATAGCCCCCGGTGCGTTCTCGTCCGAAATGATGGACGGCATGCTGGCCAGGGTTGGCGATATTACCAAGGGCTTCCCCCGCGCCCGCATTGGCGACCCGGCCCAGATGGACAGCACCCTGATCTATCTGGTCTCACCCGCCTCAGACTTTGTCACCGGCACCTTTATCAAGATCGATGATGCCCAAGGGGGACGGTAAGGGGCCTATTCGACCTTCAGCCGCACCCAGACGGTCGCCCCGCTTGGCCGCTCTCCATACTCAGCCTTGAGCGCGCTGGGCACGAGGGACTGGCTGTAAAGCCCGCCAAGGCCGAACTTGACATGCTCCGACACTTGCCAGTCATGGATGGCCCCGACCGACAGCTTGGCAACCTTGTACGCGCCGCCGTGATGGTCATTAGTGGCCAATAGCTCGGCATTATTCGCCTGCTCGGCCTTGGTAAACACGGTCCAGGCTAGGTTTGGCTTGGCGGCGGCTTCGAGCAGATAGGCGTCTAGGGCTTGGCCATGTGCGCTCTTGCGGCCAAATGCGGCGGTGAGCGACCACCAGCCGCCGGTCTGACCCCAGGGGGCTGTGTATATGGCGCTGGCCGATAGCTTGACCGGGCTGACCTGCGGCTCCAGCGCTTCGGGGCTATGCTGATCGGCATAGGAGGTTTGCAGCGACCAGTTGGGGCCGGGGTTCCAGGACAGGCGCGCGGCGGTGGAGTCCAGCGCCCCGGTCTCGATATTATAGCGCCTTTGGTCTGGCTCGCGGCCACGATAGCGCGAGACCTCCAGCTTCCAATTATCGTGCACATAGCCAGCGGTCAGGACGCCAAACGTGATGTGGGTGGAGTCCAGCCAGTGATGGCTGATCGGGGCTTCGGGGCTGTCCATGGCCGAGAGCCGGTGCATAAAGGTCGGCGGGCCAAAGGCCGGCTCGCCCGGCAGTCCGGCATAGACATAGACACTGTCGAGCGGGGTGAAGGGGTGGCTATAACTGGCCGATAATTCCATGAACAGGTCATGCGGATGCTGACGATCGACCAATAGGCTCTTGCCATCGGCGGTCTCGCCACTGGCCAGCAGCAAGGGATAGCCAGACCTGCCCATGATCGGGTCTGGGCTGAGCATGGCACGCAGTTGCACTGTATCGCTATTGGCAAAGCTTTTCTTGGCCATGGCCATGACCATCCCCGAGACAAAGGTCTTGTCATCGCCTCTAGGGCCCGATTGGCTTGTATAGGTGCCATTGAGCAGGCCATGCGCCATGATCATACAGTCGCCGTGCATGATATGGATGCCGGCATGGCTCGAGGTGTCCGGCTGCCAGGCCGTGCCCGAGGCCTCGCGGGTCTGGGTGTAGGGGCCAAGCGCGCCTGCGGACATGGCGCTCATATCCATGTCATCCATGTCATCCATTGCGGCCATATCGTGGTCTGCCATGTCTTGCGCATTGGCAAGCGCAGCGGACAGGGACAGGCTGGCAGCGAGGATCAGGGCAAGACGGGTCAATAGCGGCTCCTAGGACGGCTAAGGCCATATATAGGCGCGCGGGGTGCAAAAGGGGAGTGAGCCCTAGACCTTGATTAAGGCGCGAACATGGTCTGCGACCGCCTGCATCATGGGCGCGCGGTCGGTAAAGCGCTCTGGCGCAAAGGCGCGGGCCTGGGGATAGGCGGGATAATGGTCTGTGCCAAATAGGGGCCAGGTGTCGGGCGAGACCAAAAACCCGACCTGTGCGCCGCAAGCCGCAGCCAGATTGGTCGTGGCATTGGCCGGGCCAAGTGTCATATCCAGCGCGCAGGTCAGGGCGGCCAGATCGTCCAGATCGTCTTTAAGATCAATGTTTGGCGGGCATACCAGCCATTTGCCGCAAATCGCCTCGAACCGTTCAAGATCGTCGGTCCGATCGCCATATTGCAGGGCGATGAACTGAACACCCGGCATAGACACAACCGGTGCCCATTCGTCCAGGCGCGGGAAATGGCGCTGTCTTTGCAGGTCCATGATCAGGCTCTTCCAGACAAGGCCAATCTTGGGTCCGGGGCCAAGGGTCTTGAGCCAGTCTTGCCAGGCCGCGATCTTGGCTGGATCGGCGCGCAAAAACGCTCCCCTATTGGAAAAGCTAGCCAGGTTCGGGCGAAACGGGGCCAGAAGGCTGGCCATGGGGCTCCAGACCTCCGGGGCCTTGGCCGGGGCGCTCGCAAGGCCGCGTAAGCCAAGGCCATCCTTACGCGCGGTCGTATGGGCAATAATCTGCGTGCTTGGGAAGGACCGCGCCGCTAGGCTCATCAGTCTGGGATCCAGGGCCAAGGTTAGGCGGCCCTTGGGGCCAAGGGCAGCGATCAGGTCTGGCACAGCCTGAGCAAACAAGATTTCGTCGCCAAGGCCCTGTTCGCCGATCAAAAGGACATGCCTGCCCTCGACCGCTTGCCCCGCCTGCCACCTCGGCCAGGGCAGATCAAACACAGTGGCGTCCTCATAGGTGGGGTCATGGCGGGCCTCATAAAGATCCCAGGCCTCGGCCAGGCGACCTAGACTGAACAAGCGCTTGGCCTGGGCAACCTTGGCGGTGGCGCGTTTTTCTGGCGGCGCGGTATCAATGGCGGTTTGACCTTCGCTAAGCGCGCGGGCCTGGACATCAAGATCACCGCGGGCCGTGACCATCAAGGCCTCGGCTAGGGCCAGTCGCGTTTGGCCAAAATTGGGGTCAAGATTGAGGGTCTCCTGCAGGATGGGCAGGGCCTCATCCATCCGGCCCTCATACATCAAGACCAGGCCCAAAGTATTCCACAGCATGGGTTGTTTGGGGTGCTGTTCCAGCGCATCGATCAGGGTGACAATGGCCTTGGTGGTATCGAGCTGATTGGCCTGGGCCCAGGCCAGGTCATTGGCGGAGGCGGCGCTGTCTGGCACCAAGGATTGGTGTATCTTGAGCAGCCCCTCGGCAATCGCAAATTTCTCGATCTCGATCGTTAGCCGCGCGAGGTCGAAATAGGGCTGAGGTGTTTGCGGGCTAAGATCGATCGCCGTCTGATAGGCCTCAATCGCGCCGGCATAGTCTTTCAACTGCGCGCTGGCATGAGCCAGTATCTGCCAGGCCCCAGCAAGGTGCGGCGCGCGGTCGATCGCGGCTTGCGCGGCGGCCTTGGCCTCAGCGGCCTTGCCGCGGTGCAAAAGCCCAATAGCTTGGCGCCCAAGGTCTTGGGCGGAAGGCCTTTTGGACGGTTTTTGCAAAGCCTTGACCATGACCGCTGTTTCATCACCCCGGCCAAGATGGGTAGGCCGGATTTAGTCTTGGCGGCTTATGGTTTAGAATTGTTTACAATGCGGGCTGGCAGCGTGATGCCAGATTGCCTTGACCACGGCGGGCCCAATGCTGGCCCACGCTAAAGACGATGGCTCAGAAGAGGTCTGGCTTGGCGAGTTTGGCAGGGCTAAGACAGTCTCTAGAAGCCCTTGTTGAAAGTATCCGCCTTGACCCTAAAGATCCGTCTGGCCCTGCCTGCAGATATGGCCGTGCTTTCGCCCTTGATGAATGACGCTATTGCCACCTTGCTGACCCCGTTCTTGCCGCCAGAAGGCGTTGCCGCCTCGTTCGAGATCATGGGGCTCGATACCCAGTTGATCGCGGACGGCACCTATTTTGTCGTTGAGGACGAGACCGGGGCTATTGGCGGCTGTGGCGGCTGGTCGCGGCGCGCAACCTTGTTTGGCGGTGACCATTCCGCCGGGCGCGATGCTGCGGTGCTCGATCCGGCTAAGGATGCCGCCAGGGTGCGGGCCATGTATACCCATCCCGCCCATGTCCGGCGCGGCATTGGCCGTCTGGTGCTGCAAACCTGCGAGGCGGCGGCGCGGGCCGAAGGGTTTTTGACCTGTGAGCTGGCCGCGACGCTTGGCGGCGAGCCGCTTTATCGCGCCTGCGGCTATCACGATATTGAACCGTTCTTTGCCAAGACCTCGTCTGGCTATGAGGTGCCGCTCATCCGGATGGGTAAGGCGCTTTAGGGCCTAGTGGCTTTGCAGGCCCCCTCCACCGCTTCGCGGTCCCCCTCCCCCAGAGGGGGAGGATTAAAAAGATAAATCTTCCCCCCTTGGGGGAAGTACCCGCGAAGCGGGGGAAGGGGGCCTAGTCGCGCGAATATGTGTTATAGGCCGCGGCTTAATCAAGGAGTGGATGCTTGGACCAGTTTGATGTGGTGGTAATCGGGGCTGGGGCCGCGGGCATGATGTGCGCCATTGAGGCGGGCAAGCGCGGTCGCTCGGTTCTGATTATTGATCATGCCGAGGCGCCGGGCGAAAAGATCCGCATCTCCGGCGGCGGGCGCTGCAATTTCACCAATGTGAACACGGCGCCAGAACAGTTCTTGTCCGAAAATCCGCGTTTTTGCATATCAGCCCTGCGGCGCTACACCCCCAAGGACTTTATCGCCCTGATCGAGCGTTATGGCATTGCCTATCACGAAAAGGCGCTTGGCCAGCTGTTCTGCGACGGCTCGGCGCGTCAGGTCGTGTCCATGTTGCAAAGCGAGATGGAGCAATATGGCGTCAATCTGCGCCTGCGCACCGAGGTGGAACAGGTTGAGAAGTCTGAAGCCGGGTTTGTCGTGCATCTGGCCGGCCAAGGGGCTGTGGCGTGTTCCTCGCTTGTGGTGGCAACGGGTGGCAAGTCCATTCCAAAAATGGGGGCTACTGGGTTTGGCTATGATCTGGCCACGCATTTTGGTCTGCGTTTGACGCCTATTCGCCCGGCACTTGTGCCCTTGACCTTCGAGGTTGGCCTCTTGCAGCGGCTCTCGACCCTGTCGGGCGTGGCGGTCGAGGCTGTGGTGGCCTGTGGTAAGCGGCGCTTTGCCGAGGCCATGCTGTTTACCCATCGCGGCTTGAGCGGGCCGTCCATCTTGCAGATCTCGTCCTATTGGCGCGAGGGCGACGAGATCGAGATTGATATGGTGCCGCACCTGGACCTGTACGAGACCCTGCGCCAGGACCGGGCCAAGCATGGCAAACAGGCCATTCATACGGTTTTGTCCAATTATCTGCCAAAGCGGGTCGCCCAGACCGTGGTGGATCTAGAAGGTGTCAGCGGCCCGATTGGCGACTTCTCCGACAAGCGGCTTAAAAGCCTCGCCTTGGGGGCGCAAGGCTGGCGGGTCAAGCCGGTCGGGTCTGAAGGCTATCGCACGGCTGAGGTGACGCTGGGCGGGGTCGATACGCGCGATCTGGAGTCCCGAACGCTCGAGGCCAAGGCTGTGCCGGGGCTCTATTTCATCGGCGAGGTTGTCGATGTTACGGGCTGGCTGGGCGGCTATAATTTCCAATGGGCCTGGGCCAGCGGGTTTTGCGCCGGACAAGCGGCCTAGCGCACACTAGTAATCAGGGCTGCGCGTTCGTCCTCGGTCAGATGGCGCCAATGGCCCTCTGGCAGATTGCCGATCGTCAGGGTGCCGATCCGGATACGCATCAGATCGACAACATCCAGTTCGACCAGTTCGCACATGCGCCGGATCTGGCGGTTGCGTCCTTCGCTCAAGGTGAAGCTTAGCATCTGCTCGCCGCAAATATGCACCTTGGCCGGGCGCAATTGGCGACCGTCCAGCATTAGGCCATAGCGCAGCATGGTGATCTTGCGGTCGGTAATGACCCCGTCGATCTGGACCCTGTATTCCTTGGTCTGGCGCGAGTCCGGGCCAATGATCGCTTTTGCCAACACACCGTCCTGCGACAAGATCAATAGGCCGCGAGAATCCTTATCGAGGCGGCCAAGCGCCGGCAGGCTTTCGGTGTCATCCGGAAGGCCCAGGACGTCCAAATCTTCCAGGTGGCCCCAATAGGCATCGGGTGTGATCAGGCGCGCCGCCGGGACCTGGTCGGGCTCCGGCTGGGCAGAGACAATGCCAACCGGCTTATGGATGACTATGCTGTAAGGGGCCTGGGACTCCAGATCATCCATCAGGGTCAGGGTCTGGCCCGTCGTGATCTTGCGACCGGGGTCCTGGACAATCTCGCCATCAATCGAGACCAAGCCCTTGGCGATCAGCCCCTCGGCCTCGCGGCGCGAACACACACCGCTTTGGCCAAGCCAGCGATTGATCCTTTGGGGTTCAGGGTCGGTATAGGTTTGGGTCCAGGGCATAGGTCAGGCGGTCCGTGATTAAGTCCGGTCCTTAGCACGCCCCGATCGGCCCTGTCCGAATATTAGCGCAAGGGTTAGTGCCTGGTTAGGCCTGACCCTTTGGCTGTAGCAGCGCTGCATCTTGTGCGCGCTCAAACGCCAGTTCAAATTCGCGCGCGACCAAGGAAAACACAGCGTGGTCCTGGCTTTCGCTCGGCGACAAGGCCCTAGCCTTCTGGGTATCGCTCAGGATTTTTGTAGCAGAAACGGGATCTGTAGTCACGCAGTGCGCCAGCAATTCTGACACAATCAATTCCAGCGCCGCTAGTCGAACGCTGTTATCATTGACGTTATCGCTCATGCTCTTATCCCTCGGGCCAGAAACGCTGATCAAATGCCTAGGCACACGCACCTAGCGTGTTGATCAAATATGTCCAGCAAACACCATAATATTTTTTTATCCATCTATGCTAATGAATTTAAAAACATATCATTGGGATTGCAATTTTTTGTCAATCTTCCGTTGAAATTAGCCGTGCTGTCTCCGTTTCCGCCTTGGCGTAGACAATTAGTCAATTACCCAGGCATCGCCAATTTCTTCGCCTAATTGGGCCAGGGTCTTGAGGGCATCGGGGTTCATCAGGGTGAGTACGCCGTCATGAAAATCTAAAACCCGGTCTTCTCTGAGTTTGCGCAGCATGCGATTGACATGGATGGCGGTCAGGCCGGTCGCATCGGCGATCTGGGATTGGGTGAGGGGCAGTCGCACCTTGCTGCCCACGACATGCACCAGTTTTCGGGTCGCCATGACGGTCAATTCCATAAACAGGTTGGCAATGCGGGTTAAGGCGCTGGTCTGACCGACAAAGGCTAGGCGGTTCTCGGTGATGAGCGATTCACGGCCCATCATCCAGACCAGGCGGCGGTTTAGTTTCGGATGGCTATTGAGCAGCACCGACAGGTTGGCCGCGGGCATGGCACAAACCGTGACCTCATCGAGGGCTACAGCGCTTTGACCGTTCGTGACCAAGCCTTCTGGGCGAAAGCCAAACAAGGCGCCCTTGGTCAGGAATTGCGATATCTGCCTTTGGCCGTCCAGCAGGTCGTGACTGATCGCCAACCAACCCGAAACAATATTATAGACAAAGCCGTGGGGCTCGTGTGGCCCATAAATCAGCTTTCCGGCGCTGAAGGACTTGATCCGATATTGCAACATCTGCAGATCGCGCAACTCGTCCTCTGTCTTCATGGACTGACAAAGCCCAAGCGGCCGGGCGGCGCAAAATCGGCAGACCGAGGTTGATGGCGGGCGAGGGGGCATTTTGACCATGCTTCCAAATCAGGCCCGCGCAACGATCGGCACGGCCTGGACAATTGATATAAATTGACAGTCATAGTGTCTATGAAAAACTCACATGTCCGTCAAAAATTAATGATGATTGGTTCTGTTTCTGACCAATGGGCGACAAATGGAATATTATCTGATTTTAGAGCAATGCTGATCCAAAATTAGGTTTCCAAAATTCGGTATTGATCTCACAACTCATCACAAATTTGTATATCCATTAGATATTATTGGTATTCTGTTGGAATTGATTTTACTCAAGCGCATAATTTAAATTATCAATAACGAAGTTTTTCTGGGGTTTTGTCAAATTTGAAAACAGGGTTCGACTGAATTTTGCGATCGGATATTGATAAAGATCAGCATCACACAGGCGCTGGGCCAGGCTGCAGCTTCGAAACCTGTTATGGCCAACGAGGCGTTCGATCTCGCCAAAAAAGCGAGCGCCCTCGGCTATGGTCCAGCCTGTGCAGAACGCGCCGACCAGTTTGCTAGCTATGGCCGGATTGGTTAGGTATTGCCGCACTGGGCTTGGCACATGACCGGCCCAGATCGGGCCACCAATAATAATGTGGTCATAGGCCGTTGGATCAAGCTTGGCCTGAATTGGGCATTTGGCTTGGGTAAGCCCGGCCAAATAGGCGCGGCCAAATCCGACTGTGCCCCTATAGCGTCCATCTTCAGTGATCGGATCACAGTCCGCGCCAAGCCAGCGGGCCAAGGCCTTGGCCAAGCGCTTGGTGGTGCCGGTTCTGGAATAATAGGCCACAAGTATTTTCACGCCGCACCCCTCCTTAAAGGGGTGAGGTTATGAAACCCGATAACAATAATAATTGATATTAATCTGGTCGCTGTCCAAACCCAGATTTTCGGGTGTCCAGGCCTTGGCGCATTAGGGCAGGGCAGGGGTTAAGGTCCGCCTCGCCTCGAATTCCATCATTCGGCTGAGCCAGTGTGCGAGCCTCGCCCGCCTCGGGGCCCGGCCCCTTGCGGCCCAGGCCCGAGACAGGGTCTTGCTGACCAGGACACGGCCTTGGTCCTGATCGGGGGTCACGGTCATGGCCTTGCGCGTCAGGGCCGGGGTCTCTTCGAGCAGGCTGAACCCAAAGGCCAAAACATCATTTTGCATCTGCATTATTCCTGAAATCAAACCCTTGCGGAGATGGGTTCCGGAGGCAGGCTCGGTATAGGCCCAACTTCCCGGCCTGGGGACTGATCTGGATTATGGGGCTTGGGTAAGTTGTGGCTCATCATGCTCGCGACAGGCCCCGTGGCACCTTGCCCGTGCGTGTCCTAGGTCTAGGTGCGAGGTTTGGGTTAAGATGAAGAAGATTTGCTATGTCATAGCCGATGCCGGTCGCGCGCGACTGGTTCGCCAGCGCATGGAAGACGGCGCCTTTGTCACATTCGAAATCTTGGCCCCCGATCCGGACATAGGCTTTGGTCGCCGCGCCATGCGAACGGGGCACACGGTCAATTTCGCCAGCCATGGCGTTCGCCGTCACCAAATTCAGCCAAAGCTTGGCCTAAGATACCGCGCCCTGCGCGCCTTCGCCGCGCAAATACTCGAGCGGGTGGACGCCCTACTGAGCGTCGGCACCTATGACGCCATTGTCCTGGTGGCCCCGCCTCGGATGTTGCAAGCCTTTGAGCGGTACGTGAATCCGGAGATGCGCACGCGCCTAGTTGGGCAATTGGGTAAGGACCTATCAAAGACCCCTGACCATGATCTGCAAGAGCACTTATGGACGGTTAATCTGTCGGACCTGTCGCGCGGTGCTGGGCGGCAATACCATGGCAGTGCAAGACTGCATTGAGGCGGTTTAGGGCGCGTCGTGAGGATGGAAAATCCCGGCCATGGCGGCAATCTGTATCGCTGCGGGCAGGCTGGTCGCCTCGAGCTTATCCATGATGTGGGCCCGGTGAACCTCGATCGTCCGTGGGCTGATATCGAGTTGACGCGCGATCGCCTTATTGCCCTGACCCGTTGTTAAGCAGTCCAGGATTTCCAGTTCGCGCGGGGTTAAGCGGTCGGTGAGGGCTCGCGCCTGACGGCGTTGGTCGGAAATCTTGCGCGTCCGCCTTCGAAAATCCAGTGCCTTATCGAGGCTGCGCAAGAGGAGCTTGGGCGTGAACGGCTTTTCTAGATAGTCAATCGCCCCAGCGCGAATGGCGCGCAGGGCGGTATGGACCGTGCCACTATTGGCCATGGCAATGGTCGGTAGACCAGGGCTTAGGCCTTCCAGCCGCTTAATCACGGTCAGGCCGTCCATGTCGGGTAAATACAAGTCAATCAGGGCGCAGCCGCCGATCAGACTGGCGGCAACCTCCAGAAAGGACTTTGCGGATCGATAGTGCTCGGACCTATGTCCGGTACTGGTTAGAAGTGACCCGAGACTGGCGCAAACCAGCTCGGAATCGTCGACAATATAGACCATGTCCCGCGCCATGCGCCTAGTCTTCCGCCAGATAGGGGATTAAAATCCTATAGGTGAAGGCATTTAGGGTCTGGATAGAGGGCTCTATGGTGAGCTTGCCGTCATGGGCCAAGATGATTGTTCGGGCTGAGGCGATGGCGAGATTGGTCTGATCCAGATCCAAATCCTGTGGGCTGGCCATTTCAAATCCGCCCTCAGTCGATAGGGTAACCTGCCATTGGGCGTCGGGTCTTGGCATCAAGGCTGCAGACACCTTGCGCGGATCGCTTGCCTTGGCCCGTTCAATACAATGGCCAAGCAATTGTTTGAGGACTTCATAAATCTGGCTGGCCTGCAGGTTGGCCATACACGGACCTTGGTCAAGCCTGACGTCTAGGCTTATGCCGAGGGTCTGGCAAAGTGGCCGGATGTCCTCAATCGCTGTTCTAAGCAGGGCTTGCAGGTCTACAGGTTCGAAATAGGTTTGGCCCTGGGTCAGCACCGCGCGAAGGCGGCGCAGATGATTGACCGCCTGAACCGATTGCGCAACCGCCTGGGTCAGGGCGCGGCTGGCCTGATCATAATCGGAGGTAAGGCCTGCGGCCAAATGGTTCTGCGCGGCCTGTGCATAGGCGGTCGTGGCCATAAGGGGCAGACTGACATCATTTACCAGGGCTGCAGCCGCATGGATGGTCGGGTTATACCGGCCAAGCCCATAGGCGTTCAGGCTAGACAGCTTATGGCCTGACACGACGCTAGTCGCGCTTGTAGGCGGTGCCGCTGCCTTGCCGATAAAGGCAATATGGCCGATCCTGCGCGCCTGTTGATCGTCGCAGACGCCCAACGTTTCGCAGACCGTCTGGCCACAAATCATCGCATAGGCAAGGCTTGCCCCGTCCGATTGCGCGTCTGGATCGAGCAAGCGGCCAAGCACTTCGGTTCTGTGATGGGTCTGGATCCCATCAAGCCAGGACAAGGCATTGCTCCGCGCTTGATCTAGATTGGTGAGCTTGTGCCAGGCTGGATTAGCATAAACCAAACCGGCCTTAAGGTCTGTAATCCTAACTGGAACCGGGCAAAGGGATGCCAGATCTATCCATTGCTCAAATGGAGCGTCCACTAGACCAGACGTTTGAACCAAACCGGTCGCCATTGTGCCTCTTTCAAAAATAGGCTCGGATAGACGAAACAGAACCTTAATTAAAAATTAAATTAAATGCCCCTGAATTAACTGGGTTGGCATAAATTGATACCTATCACTTATTATCAAGGTAAATCCACAAAAATCGAAAACTCATATATTTGAAGATTAAGACCAGAATAATTCTCATGATACTTTGGTAAAATTTTTTCAACACAAGTTGATTTGGATCAATCGGTCTGCCCCATTCCCGTAAGTATAGTTACGAATATCAGATCCAAAAGAGGTCGGTTAAAACGGCTTCATCATTACGGAGTGTGACCCATGCAATTTTCCCGCAATCAAAGTGACCGACAGTCCTTACATGCTGAGAAATCAGCCAATGGGTCGCGGCAGGACATGCGCCGGGGCGAGACCTTGTATGCCGAAGATGATACCGCTCTGGACTGGTTCGTTGTTGCCAGTGGCGTATTGCGTACCTGCCGTTACCTGCCCGATGGCCACCGTCAGGTGACGGGCTTCTATTTTGCCGGCGATGTGGTGGGTCTAGAGGCGCCCGCGCGCCGCACCAGCGCCGAGGCCGTCACCGATGTCTCTGTAATGCGGTTTGACCGGGCTGTGCTCGATGGGCGCGATGATGCACCTGTGGCGTCGCAAGGCTCGGCCCGCGAGGTTCTGCTCACCGCACTGGACGCGGCTGAGGGCCGGATTGAGCTCTTGGGCCTTCGAAGCGCGAGCGAGCGGGTTGCTGGGTTCTTGTTGCGGATGGATGGCCAGGCCGATGCCGAGGGCTTCATCTATCTGCCCATGGGCCGGGCCGACATTGCCGATTATCTGGCCCTGACGGTTGAGACGGTCAGTCGGACCCTGTCGCTACTGGGCCGGCGCAAGCTGTTGGCCTTCCGCGGTCCGCAAAGGGTTAAGCTGCTGAATCGAGAGACCCTAGAGGATGTCGCTGGTGGCAAGCCCTGGGTACCGCATCCGGCCTTTATCCCGGCCATGCCTGGCGGGGCTTATAATCCCAAGCTGGATGGCGCGAGCGCCCGTCCGTCCTAGTCATAGCGGTCCTTATCCGACATTCACCAAGTTAGGAGAGGTTCGATGAACCGCGCCAATCTGGCAGCCCTTGCCTGTGCCAGCCTGCCCATCGGCTTTGTCACGGCCATGCCGGCCGCCCATGCCCAGGCCCAGGTCGTTCCCAGCCTAGAAGCCCGCCTTGCGCGGCTCGAAGCCCAGTTATCGGCTCAGGACCAAAAGATTGCTGACCAAAATCTGGAATTGTTGCAACAGCACCGCCAGATCAAGGCCCAGCAGGAACAGTTGGATATCAGCACGTCTGAACTGACCCATCTTCGGGTCGAGACCGATCCAACCCTGGCCGGCCTGCAGGGGCGCGGCGAACCCATGCCTGCGTCTCAGCCGAACCTGAACGCCCCGCCCGGAACCGTTCCGCAAGCCAATATGCCCATGCCCGACCAGCCGGTTGGCCAGGCCCCGGCCGCTGCGCCTGCGCCCACGCCCATGGCCGCCATTCCGCCCGAAGCGACGGTCTTGACGCCCGTACACCATGTGACCCTAGAGCCATCGGCCGATTACACCTATTCGGGTTCCAATATATTGGTGTTTCGCGGCGTGGAGATTGTCCCGGGCGTACAGCTGGGTGTGATCGAGGCCAGTAATACGCTTCGGGCTGCGGAGTCGGTCGCCTTGACGGCGCGGTATGGCCTGTTTCGGCGCTTGGAGGTCGAGGCGCGCCTGCCCTATGTTTGGCGTGCAGACCGCATTGGCGTAGTGCAGCAGCGCGATACCCAGGTGCGGCGTGAAATCTCGCTGGCGGACCAAGATTTTGGCGATATTGAGCTGGCGGCGCGCTATCAGATCAACCGCCTGCGCCCCGATCACCCGGTGTTTATCGCGGGCCTGCGCGTCAAGAGTGATACGGGCACCAGTCCGTTCACCATCGGGCGCGACAGTTTTGGCGTTGCCGAGCACCTGGCAACTGGGTCTGGTTATTGGACGGCTGAGCCTAGCCTGACCATGATCTATCCCACTGATCCGGCCGTATTCTTTATCACGGCCAGCGCCTTGGGCGGCCTGACCACCAAGATCAATCAGACCATTGATGGCGTGTTTTTGCACAAGGTGATCCCGGGCGGATCCTTATCCTTGAGTCTTGGCTATGGCTTTGCAGTCAATCCACGGTTTTCATATTCGGTGGCCTATCGCCACAGCTATCTGATGCCGACGGTCCTGAAGATTGGCACCTCTGAGGTGAAGTCCAAGAGTGTCCAGATCGGCGGTATTTCTCTGGGGGTATCCTATCGGTTGTCAGAGCGGGTTTCGATCAGTTCGGCCTTCCAGTTCGGCACCACGCCGGATGCGCCGGATACCAGTATCAGCTTCCGGGTCCCCATCGCCTTTTAGCATGGCGACCCGAAGAGGACCGGCCAATTCCCCCCTTTGCGCCGGCCCAGTGTCTTAACCTGTCTCTCTGCCCCCTTGAGAGGCAGGTTAAGCGCTCTTTGTTATCACCCCTGAACAAGAACGCCGCCGAACACGGCCTGTGCTCGGCGGCAAAATCTTGCATTGCTCAGACCTATTGCGCCGTGATTGCGGCCTGGGTGATGTCGCGGTTCAGGGCGGCGACCAACTGGCCTTGGCTCATGGCGGCGGCGAAATTGGCCGCATCGGGCAGGGTGATATTCAGGGCGAGATCTTGGTGAATGGTCTGACCATCGGCCGTATTGAGCAGCACATTTTGCAGGCCGCCATTGACCGCCTGTTGCATCAGCACGGTCTGGCCGTCCCCACCGACATAGAGCCCTGCGCCAGAGCTTAACTGGGACCGGTTGGATTCAGACAGCATGGACTGGATATTGCTCATCTGGGTCAAGACCAGGTCGCCATAGGCCGTTTGCTCGACCTGCTTGCCTGCTGGGGTCCAGGTCATGGTGGTTTCCAGCGCAAGCTGGCCGTCAATAAAGGTCTGCATCTTGGCGGCAAAATCAAAGGCTATGCCATCGGCGACCAAAAAGCCGCCGCGTTGATCGGCCAAGGTGGTCTCGTCTGTGGTTTCAAACTGGCTCCAGTCATCGGCGCGCCCCTGAATAGGCAGCAGCACCAGGGCTGTGGTCAGGACCAGTTGGGCAATTAGGGCTCTAGGTTTCATCGCATTGGCTCCTAGGGGGCCGGCCGTTCGACATTAAGCACCGGCGTGATCTGGTAATAGGGCGGCAAGGTCATGACCGAGTCCGACACCGGCGGCGCGGCGGCCTTTAGGCTGGCGCGGATGGGTGCGGTCGACCACGGGCTCCATTCGCTTTCATCATTAAAGCGGGGCTTTTGCTTGAGATCTGGAGCCTCGCGAATGACAAATACAATGCCGTTCCACAGCTTTTCAAACACAGGCCGTTTGATGATCAAGAGGCCCAGGGCCGGGTCACCGACCAGGACCTTGTCGGGGTGAATGCCCTTGATCACGACAAAATGTTTATACTGGCCGATCGTCAAGAGCACGATGGCCGGGGTCTGCATGCGCTCTAACTGGTCTAGGCTGATGCGAAACCCGTCCGCCCTATAGCCCATGGCCTTCAGATAGGCGCGCATATCGAGCATGGAAAACCCAACCCTTTGGATGGCGGGCTGGTCGCCAATCTTCCACATCCAGGAAAAGGCATCGCTTTCGCGGGTCGGGCGGCCATAGTGGTATTGCAGCAGGGTCGCAAGGGCCGCAGAGCCGCAGCTATAGTCATATTGCTGGCGCACCACGCTGCGAAACGGAATGTCCCGCCAGGTCATGATCGGCAGATTATAGACCGCCACATCGGCGCCATTGCGCATGGCAATAATCGGCTTGTCCGCGGCACGGGCTAAGGGGGCCAAGGCGACAGACACGAGGCCAAGCATGGCCGCCAAGCGCATGGGTCGGCGGGAAGGGCGCATGGGCTGCATCGGTCTTGCCCCCTTAGGGTGCGGGCGTCATGGAGACGGGCACGCCCATAATGATGTTCACCGTGACACTGCCCTGCAGATTGTTATTGTGCCCCGTATTGAACACATAATTGCCCACGCCCGTGGCCTGGGACAGGACCTGGCCTGACAAGGTGATGGCACCGGACGAAACGGAGTCGGCATTAATCGAATTGCCGCTATTGTTTGCGGTCAAGATCTGCAGCGAGATTGGCTTTGGGTCCGACGGCTCGGCACCCCCCGATAGGCTGGCCAAGCTGTCCGCACTTTCAGCAGACATATCCTGGATGGGGGCTGCGGCCTGAACCTCAGGCGGCGGGTTTAGCCCTTGAGCGGGTTCAAGCGGCAAGGGGCTGGACCCGGCAAGGACGGCAAATGCCAGAATGGACAGATTAACGGCCATGATGGCCTCCTGATGAACCAAGATGAGAAAGCCGGACCGGGGCATGGGGGGTGCCCCGGTCCGGCCGCCGCTCAGACTTCTAGTGCCCGAAAGCGATAGAAGCGTTCGCAGTCACACCGGTCGCAGCCTGATTGTTCGAGGCAAGACCGGTATTATTGGCCGCTGTCTGGATCCCAGCAAAGTTCTGGAAGGCCGCGCCGTCCATGCTGATATTGCCAGTATAGACATTAAGTGCGCCGCTCGAGGCCGCACCGGCACCGCCGCCAGCACCCGCACCACCGACGCCGCCGACGCCGCCGACGCCGCCGGTACCAAGAGCTGCGCTACCGCCGTTGCCGCCGGTTCCGCCGCTAGCGGCATTACCACCCGAACCAGCCGAACCAGCAGCCTGGTTGTTGTTATAGTTGAAGGTCACATCGCTGACTTCACCCTTCAGCTCCAGATCCGTCGTCGCACGGTTTTCAGTGCGCGTGTCGGTCGAAGCATAGGAACCGATATTGATGGAATCATTGATGTTTTTGACCTTGCTGATGCTTGAGTTGTCAGTATTGGTCTCTGTTTCTGTACGGTTACCGCTGTTGGTGTTGGTTTCCGTGCGGTTGCCGCTGTCTGTATTCGTCTCTGGCTTATTGACATTGTAAGCGGTGTTGCCTTCACCAATTGCGGCCTGACCGGAACCATTGGTATTGGTGGAGTCACCCAAGGCGAGTGCGGATCCGGCAACGGCGAAAGTCAGAGCCAAGGCTGACACAGTGGCGAGAACTGTCTTGTTCATTTCGTGCTCCTAACAAAAATAAAATTTTTAGATAAAGCTGCCAATACCTAAGTATTGATAACAGTTTTATCCGACCACCCCCCGTCACGTATCGGGAGTGTGACCATTATTGAATGTGAATCTACTTATTTACATGATATTGATCATGATAAGTGGTTTTGATAAATATCTATACTGACTTAAATCAAAAATTGGCCATCCTATACTTGTGGGGGACGTTTTCGAAGTTTTCCATCTTAAGTCCTGAATTTGGAGGTTTTGCATCGGTTATGGCTTGATGGATTCCTTGGCACGCAAGGGCGTGAGAGCGGATGATCGCCCATGCGCGCCAATCAAGGCCTGGGGGAGTTCCATGACGATCGGACCGGTTTACAGCCTTGCGATTGCCTTGAGCCTGGGCATGTTGATTGGGCTTGAGCGCGGCTGGCAGGCGAGAGACCGTCCTGAGGGCGATAGGGTCGCAGGCATTCGCACCCATGCCCTGATCGGCCTGCTGGGAGGGGCCTGTGGCCTAGAGCCAGGACCCTATCTGGCGGCGGTCGGTCTTGGCATTGTTGGCCTATTGGTTGGCGGGTTTCATTATCTTGAGGCGCGCAGTGATCGTGATCTGGGTCTAACCAGCGTTTTTGCGGCCGTCTTGACCTATGGGCTCGGCGTATTGGCGGTAAGGGATCAGCCCTTGGTGGCTGCGGCCGCAGCAACCGCCGCTGTCATACTCTTGGCCAGCAAGTCCTCCTTGCATGCCTGGGTTCGGGCGGTCAGTTGGCCGGAATTACGCGGATTCTTAGTGCTGGTATTTATGAGCGCCCTAGTCTTGCCGCTGATGCCAAACCTGGCCATCGATCCTTGGGGCGCGCTGGTGCCGTCCGAAATCTGGTTTCTGGCTGTGATGATTGCGGCCCTGTCCTTGGTTGGGCATGGGGCGGTGCGGATATTGGGGCCGGGCAGGGGGCTAGCCGTGTCGGCACTGGCAGGCGGGCTAATGTCCTCAACGGCGGTGGGTCTATTGTTTGCCCGTAATGCTCGGCAAAGCCCGCAGCAGGCCCAGAGCCTGGCGGGGGCCTCCCTATTGTCCAGCGGCGTGATGAGTTGTCGCACACTGCTCCTTATCGCCCTGATCCGGCCAATGCTCCTGCCCAGCCTTTTGCCGGGCCTAGCGGGGCTGGGCTTGGTCCTGTTTGGGGGCGGGTACCTAGTCATGCGGCGAGACCACGCCATTGCCGTCTTGCCCAGTTCGGCGCAACTTTCGGCGCCGCAACCGTTCGACCTATTCTTGACCCTGAGGCTGGCTGGCCTGATCAGCCTAGTCATGTTGACTGCGCGCCTAGCCAGTTTGGTGCTTGGCCGGGGTGGGGTGCTGATGGTCTCGATCTTGGCGGGCATGGCCGATGTTGATGCTGTTACCCTGTCCTTGGCGCGTGCCCACACGCTTGAAGCCGACCCGTCCATGATTGTCCTGGCCATTGGCGCCGCGGTCGCAAGCAATACTGTGGTCAAGTCGGCCTTGGCGGTTGCCCTAGGCGGCTGGGCGCATGGCCGAACCTATGGCCTGGTCAGCTTGGCCGCCTTGCTGATCGGTGCGGCAGGTATGACCCTAGGGGTCAGCCTCATTTGATATTTAGGGATAAACATCAATATGCTTGATCTCAATCAGGTCCGCACCGAGGGGAATTTGGCAATGATCAATTGTGATTTTCACCCTAAGAACAGGCAGAGCCCCATGCTTAAGATTATCGAGCTTCAAGCCGATTCAAATGCGGGATGGCAAGAAGCCGCCGATCAAGTGGTCAGTGTCGCCACAAAGACGGTTCGCGGTATCCGCACAGTGCGCGTGGATAGTTTTGAGGCCCAGGTCGCCGAGGGCCTGATTGTCAATTACCGCGTTACGGCCAAGGTCCTGTTCGAGCTGGATAGCTAGGGCTGCAAGACAACCGTGCTGGCATGGTAGCAGGAGCAGGCATGCTGTTCCAGCACGGCCCTGTCCTTGATCTCGATCCAGCCATAGCCTGTGGTAATGGCATTCGATGCCTTGAGCTTGCCCAGTTCAACCGTTGCCCCAGCCCGCCGGATGCCATGGAGCTGGGCCAAGACCTGGTGGCTGATCGTAAGGCGCAAATTGTCCGTTAGGTCGGATGCGCGCAATAGCCAGGAGGCTAGGCGCTGTTGGCTGGTATGGTTTTGGCTACAGGCCGTTACCCTAGCCATTTTCATGAAGGTGTTTCGGTTTGCCGTCTTCAAACCCGCTTCGAGGCTCGGCAGATTAGGCAGGAGCGCGCTCGCCGTACTGGCCGAAAGCGCATAGGCCGTCAGTTTGGTCAGGCACAAGACCTGGACCGCGTCTAGGCCATTATCAAGCGAGACCGTGGCATCGATGAGGCTGTCCTGGCCGAGCAGCACAAAGGCGGTATCATGCTTATCCACCTCAATGGTGAGGGCAAAAATTCCAGATACGACAAAATAAACGTAAAAATCATTTGGGCCGCGTTGTGTTGATAAGGGGCCAGATTTAAATTCTATATATTCAAGATGAGGTTGTAATATTTGCCAATCATTAGCATTTAAGCCAGAAATTATATGGTTATTATGCCTAGTAACTGCGTTCATTCTCGAGCCAAATTAGATTCAAGCTGGGTAAAATTAGATTTAAGCTAGATCAAATTGTCAATTTGATTGTCGTAACGTTGTTATATATTCAAATATCCAAACTGAAAAGATTTTTCATTTGCCAGCACTTGTTTATTGGGTATTAATTTACCGTTTGGCAAAAAATATTGACCAATTAAGGGGTGTATGACTATTGTAGCGACTTAAAAGCAGCGGCAACCTCTGTCTGTGACGAGATATTTGTGATCGGATTATTATGGCGGACGGCGAGATCGGCTCGGTTCTGCAGGACAATTGCCGCTATTGCAGCGTCCGCGGGACCCTGCCGTGCCCTCAAGCTTTATTAAGCGCGTACGGCGACACCATCGCGCATTACGGGAATGTCTATCCGGTCAGCCTTTTTCACATCGGCGAAAAGCTTGTCCCAGATTGGCATGAGTCTGACCGGTATTGCCTGGTCCGATCGGGTTGGGTCGGGCTCTTTTCCAACCGCCATGATGGCACTCGGCAATTGCTGCGCCTTGTCTTGCCCGGTGAGGCGTTTTGGCTGAGGGCCAATCATCATGACACCGCGACCAAGACCGCTGAGGCCCTGACCGCAGCCAGCTGTTGCTGGCTTAGCCAGGCTCAGATGGAATCGGTTAGCCGGTCGGATCCGGCTTATTTGGGAGGATATGTCACCGGTCTGGAGCGCGAACTGGCCCTAACCCAGGACAGTATGGTCAATCTGGGTCGCCGGGACGCCGCCACCCAGGTCACGCAGTTTCTGGTTAGTCTGGCCATGCGGGTTACGGGTAAGGATATCTTGCTGGCGCCGGAGCCCTGCAAGATCCCACTGACCCAGCGCACGATCGGCGAGGCACTGGGCCTTACCCAGATCCATGTCAATCGCACCATCCGGCACCTGCGTTGCGAAGGCGTATTGACCTATCAGGCCGGGGTGTTCATGCCGCTTGATCCGGTCCGGATCAGCGACATGATTGATCTGACGCCCGAAATGCGGGCCCTGTGGCTGACAAGGCCGCTGGTAAGGTCGCAGGCTAGCTGACGCGTATACGGTCATCGACCGAGGTGACGCCGGGCGCGGACCAGGCCGCTTGCTCGGCAATCTGGCGCTCATGCCAGGTCTTGACATTGCCCTCCAGCACGACCTGTCCGGCATGCGCCTGGACCCGGATCTGGTCGGATTCCAACTCAGCATTGCGTAGAAACGCCTTTTCGATGGCGCTGCTGACGTCGTCTGGGTGGATGGCTGGCTTGATGGCAATCAGATTGCTCACGCCGCGCACACCGCTTAAGGCATGGATGGCGCGCTCGGCGGCCTGTTTTTGATAGGCCCAGTCGACACCGCCGGTCAGCGTCACCCAACCATGCTCGACCTTGACCAGTATGGTTTCGGAGGTCCAGACATTCCATTTTAGGATATCGACACAGCGTTTGGCCACCTCGTCATCAGAGGTTTTGGGTGAACTGGGCAGGCGAACCTCCAGGTCCATGGCCACGGCCTTAACCCCCTTGATCCGTCCAACCGTGCGCTCGACGGCCAATTTTTCGGCATAGGAATGGACATGACCGCTCAGGGTCACAACCCCGTTGCTGACCGTTACGCCAATATCTTGTGAACAAATGCTGGGCTCAAAATCCAGCTCATCAATAATGTCGAGACGTAGGGCCTTGTCTTCCATCAGACTGCTCCGGGCTTGCTCAGGAATAAGGCCATTATTGTGGGGGAGGGTTATTCGCGCGTCTGTGATCCTGATCAAGGGCGGGCCGGTTTTGCTCAGTATGGGCCGGCGCGGCGGCATTGGGCGGTGTGACATGCGGCGGCTGGGGCGGCGGCCGGCGGCAGCTGGTTAGATTGGCCAGGGCCGCGGCCATGACCAGGGCGCTGACCAGGGCTGGATAGGGCTTGATCATGTTGAGGCCGCTTTCGCTTTGCTAGTGGGCGACCAGCAGGACCTTGGGGTCCGCGTCGGATAAGAGGGCGCGGCTGACACCGCCAAGGACAAATTCCTGCAGGCGATTGTGGCCATAAAGGCCCATAACCACTAGATCTGCCTCCATGGCCGTCGCCTCCTGATCCAGCACACGTTCCGGCTCAAGCTCTTTTTGCGGGTGAGCGGCGACATTGCTGGTAATCTGGTGGCGATTCAGGTGCTGGCGCAGGGCATGGGTCTTGTCCTCACCGACACAAACCACGCGCACATGGCCAACCAGATGGATCAGGGGCATGGCACCGCGCAGGGCATTGGCGCTTTCGCGGCTGTCATTCCAGCCTAGCAAGATTTTTTGGCCAAGGCTGGTCAAGGGCTGGGTACCGGGCACCAGCAAGACCGGCCCGCCTGACGCCATGACTAAAGCCTCTGGCGTCAGGCCAAGATGGTCCATACCCGCCTTTGGAAACACGACCAGATCGCAGAGCCTCGCCCTGGCATAGAGGCCTTGTGGATCTCCAAGCTCTAACTCGGCCCACTCACCGGTCAGGCCTGCGGCCGATATCGCCGCATCAAATCGCTTTTTGGCGTCGTGGCTGGCTGTCTCTTGTTGTTCAGCATGATCATCGGCCAGTTTTTGGATCACGTCAGAGGGCACATAGGCGCCAAAATCGGCGCCAATATAGGGATAGACAAAGGGCTGGGTCAGGAAGGTGGCGACCAGGCAGGCCTTTGAGGCCTTGGCGACCAGGACGGCTGCAGACAGACAGGCTGTATCAGCGTCGTGATGATCTAGAATTACCATTATATCGCGATAGGCCATGATCTCGATCCTGTTGGCGGGTGGGGGATCATGACGGTGTTTTGTGGTCCGCCGCCTTGACCTTGATCAAGGCGGCGCGTGGCGCGCAGGTCCAGTGTCGTGGCGGGCATCCTTATTGCCCTGGAGCCGATGCCATGTCCCGTACCCTGATTGCCGGTCTATTAATGGTCGCTATGTTGAGTGAGGCGCCCTTGGCCCTGTCGCAGGAGCGCGACCACCGCCCGCCGCCGGGCATGCAGGGACCGCCGCCCAGTCCGGGCTATGGCCAGGGCTATGGTCAGGGCCGTGGCCAGTGGGATGGCCCGCCGCCGCGCGGTTGGGATCAAAGACGCTGGCAGGGCCGCCAGGACTATCTGCGCGGCCATCCCGATCGGCGCGATGACCATTCTGACGCCATTGTCACCGGCATGTTGGGCTTTGCGCTTGGCGCCGCCATAGCCGGATCGCAAGACGACCAAACTTATGCTCGCGGGCAGATGAGCAATCGGCGTTGGCAGAACTATTGCTCGCGCAAGTATCGCTCATTTGACCGCCGGTCTGGCACCTATCTGGCCAATGACGGCCTGCGGTATTATTGCCGCATGCGCTAGAACTTGGCCCGAATGCCAATAAAGGCACCGCGCCCAGCCGTGCCATAATCGGCCAGGGTCTGGTAGTGGCGATCGAGCAGGTTTTCGATCCGGCCATAAACCTCAAACTGCTGGCTAAGCGGCAGGCTGGCGCGGATGTCGACGAGGCTATAGCCCTTCAGACGGATGGTATTGGCATTATCGTCAAAACTGTCACCCACCGTCTGGACGGCAAGGCTGGTGGTTAGATTAATTGGCCAGGTATAGCTGGCCTCAACCGTTCCCATTCGGTTGGCTCGGCGGGGCAGGCGGTGGCCAAAATCATCGCCCGGCGAGCGGTTTTTAGCGGTCATGGCCGTATAATTGGCCGAGACGCTCAAGGCCCGGCTCAAGGACAGATCGGCGCTGAGTTCTAGGCCCTGGCTCAAGGCCCTGACCGTATTGGCATAGAGGCCATAGGGGCGGGTGTCGCACAGCGCGGCTTGGCAGCTGACAAAATCGATCTGGTTGGCCGTCTTGCGGCTAAACACGCTTGCCGAGACGATCAGGCGGCGTTCTAGCAGACCTTGCTCAAGGCCAATATCCCAGCCCCTGGCCCGCTCTGGCATCAGGCCGGTTGCGCCATAATCGCCATAGAGCTGATAGAGCGATGGCACCTTAAACCCTTCGCCATAATTGGCCCGCAAGGTGGTGGCGCGGCCGGGCAGGGTATAGGCCGCCCCGGTCTGGACCGTGGTCGCACCGCCAAAGCTTTGATGTGCCTCGTGCCGCGCTCCGGCGGTCAGGACTAGGCCCGTCAAGGGACGAGACTGGATCTGGCCGTAAAGGCTGTCTTGCCGCACCGCATGGCGCTCTGGATTGGGGTTTGGATCATATTCGGACGGGGCGGCGTCGCGAAACCAGGACCTTTGGCTGGCTGCGCCATAGACGGCCTGCCAGTGTGGGGTAATCAACCAGGTGCCTTGATATTGCAGCGCCGTATTGACGCCGCGGGCATAGAAGGTCTTGGCGACGCTAAGCGTCGGATCATAATTGGCCCGGTCGGTGCGGGTATAGGAAAGGCCCAGCCGGTTGGTCAGGGCCCCATTGGCCAGGCTCTGGTCTAGGCCCAGATAGCCGATCAGGTCGCGGGTGCGGCCATATTCAGGCGTATCGCCGAATTCATAATCGGGCGGCAAATAGCCATCAAACCCGGTCTTGCCCCGCATGACGGCGGCACGCACATCCAGGCTCAAATGATCGGTCAAGTTTAGGTCCAGGCGACCGCTGGCCGAGCTATTGTGATAGCCGTCCAATTCCTTGCCGCCCCTTGCCTTTGCAAAAGCTGAAATGCCGTTGGTCACAAGGCTTGAGGCCGATAGCCTAAGCCCGCCCCAGTCGCCGCCAAGACCGATTGCGCCGCGCCCCAGCGCGGTGGCGCGTGAACCGCCTTCGAAACTGGCCTGGCCAGACAGGGCACCCTCTGGCCGGGCAGTCAGAATATTGACCACGCCGCCAATGGCCTGGCTGCCCCACAAGGTCGATTGCGGGCCGCGCAAGACCTCGATCCGCTCAAAATCGCCTGCCAAAAGATTAGCAAAATTATAGCCTCCGCCAATCATGGAGGGATCGTTCAGCTGGACGCCATCGATCAGGACCAGGGTCTGTTCGGTCTCAGCACCGCGAATACGCACCTGCGTAGCGCTGCCGGGGCCGCCATTGCGAGTGACGCTAAGGCCTGGGCTGCGCGATAAGACATCCGAGACGGCAACAGCCTGAACCGATTCCAGCTGGCGCGCTGTGATCAGGGTGGTGGCGACCGCAACCTCGGTGCGCTTTTCAGGGGTGCGGGTGGCAGTGACAATGACCTCGTCATCAATCACCAGGCCAAGGCCTGTATCGGCATGGGCAAGGCTTGGCAGGGCAGTGCTGAACAGGCAGGCCACTAGGGCCGCTGAAGCGGTTAGACGAGATTTCAGGCGCAATACGAGTCCTCCTCAAGCGTGACATATCCAGCGCCAGATCGGGACATCCCCATCTAACGCCAACCATATCGCCGCTCGGGAAAACCCCGTTCGCTCAGCGCACCCCGGCTGATCGAAGGACGACCGCGACAGGCAGGTCTCCTGGCTCGCGGGTCATAGCCGGTGCGTGCCGCCTTCCCAGATCACCGATCCAGTGGCCTATGACACGCGGACTCGCCGCTTACAGTTG
>CANGEH010000001.1 GCA_947452665.1 Caulobacteraceae bacterium | reverse complement strand
TCGATTATGAACCCGGCATTCATTGGCCCCAGGTGCAGATGCAATCAGGGACGACCGGGATCAATACGATGAGGATCTACAACCCGGTGAAGCAGGGCCTAGATCAGGACCCGGCGGGTCGCTTTGTGCGCGCATTCGTGCCCGAACTAGACGCCCTGCCCGATCCGTTTATCCATGAGCCATGGCTCTGGCCCCAGGCCCAGTCTTTGCCCTACCCGCCCCCCATGGTTGACAATGTCGGCGCGGCAAAATTCGCGCGAGCGGCGCTCTATGCCATCCGCAAAGGCTCCGACCACAGGCAAGCGGCCGATGACATTGTCGCCAAACACGCCAGTCGCAAGGCAGGGCCATTCGTGACCCGCCGCAAGCAACAGACGAAACCAAGGCCTGCAACGGACAAGCAACTGGCTTTTGATTTTTGATGCCCGCGCCGGTCACCGCTGACCGGCGGCCCGACAATGGTTTTAAAGGCCCCTAGGAAGGGGCCAAACGGGGAGTCTTGATGGATGACACCCCAATGACGATACTAGAGGGCTTTTTGATCCCAGGGGCTCCGCCAGATAAAGACGCTGCCGATGGTCGACCCCAACCAAGACGCATTCCGCAACCCTTTCAATCGGAGCCGCCCCGGCTGAGTGAAAGGCGCTCGCCGCACAGGCCTCGCCCCCCAGCCAAACCGCCCTCTAATAGAGACAAGTTCGCGTTAGACTGACACCACCGCCAGCCCCGTTAGCGCCATGACCCCTAGGCGTGCACCTCAACGGCGCCATTGGTTTGACGTCTGCTCCAAGGTTTAAGGACTTGCCGCTTTAGGGGTCTTACGCGCGGGGCACCGGCTCATGCCGGGGCCAAGAAGCGGAATGTGGCAAATTTACCAGCAAGCGCCAAATTTAGAGCATTCGCGCGTGGCATTGTTGATGAGTATTGAATTCGCGCTTTCGAGTTTACGTAACCGTGTTATTGGTCGACCACCCATAACCAAAGGCCTCCAAATGAAACATATAAAAATTATACTTGCTGCCGCGCTCTTCTTGTCGCCATTGACCGTGCAAGCTGCTGATCCGTCTTCCAAGGTTAATGTCTCAGCAAATTCAGTTGCGAATACGTCAGCCTACAATTGGACTGGCGTCTATATTGGCGCCAATATCGGTTCTGGGCGGATGAATACGGACCAGTTCGGGCCTGACCAGTATCAAGGCTCAACGGCTATCGATGCCATCAATATTGACTCGGGCACGGCGACAGACCTTATCGGCGGCTTTCAGGCTGGCTATGACAAGCAATTTGGCAAATATGTTTTGGGCGTTCAAGCCATGCTTGATTTGTCCAATATCGACACGCCTACGCAATACCCTGATTTTCCTGATGAACACTTGAATTCCACTCTTAAGTCGGTCGGTACGCTTACGGGGCGGGTGGGGTATTTATATGAGCCAGAACTTTTGCTTTATGCCAAAGGCGGATTAGCCTTTGCGAAAGTAAAACATACCGATAACTATCAAGTAGATGTCGATCCGTTTTATGGCGAGAGCACCAATACACAAAGTGGCTTTACCATCGGCGCAGGTTTTGAATACGAACTAAATGCACATATGTCTATTTTAGCAGAGTATAATCACCTAGATTTTGGCAAAAAGACCACAAGTCTGAACTATACCGGTACGGGCATTTGGTGGGATTCGACATCTTGGAAGTATGAGTACAAACACCATCTCGATTCGGTTTTGGTGGGCGTAAACTACCGTTTCTAATACAATACTGATATCATAGGTAAGGGCTCGGCTAAACGCCGGGCCTTTTTCTCTGCGGGTATCCCGTCATCGGTTCTCGATACGCGCTTATAGCGAGTTCAGTTTAAACGCGATCCGCCGCCAGGCCTGCGAGCGCCGTCGCAGACTTGCATCGGGTTGAGCCGTTTCGTGGAATAAGCTAGAGGGACAAAATTGTTTCTTTGTGGTTTAGCGCCTTGCACCAAATTTACTCACTGCCGTCCGACCTGTTGCTTGAACTATTCTTAAGCGTGCGCCAAAGCTTCTTAGGGCCCGGGCTTAGGCAGGCTGGGCCGCAATCGCTTGGGACCCCCTATTGATGGCGGATTCCCGGCCACTCGCGGTGCTGCTTTCCCCGGTTCGGCCGGATGCTCAGGGCGTCGGGCTGGCGCGCCGGGCCTGGATGTGGGCCATGGCCCTGGCCGCTGAACACCGCCTGCTTACCATTGTCTTTGCCACCTATGCCGCGGCGGCAGAGGGCGCCTGCCCGGTGCCGGGCCAATTACGGGTGCTGCAGGCCCGTCAGGCCGGCGCGCCACAGGACTGGCTTGGCGTGGATGATGATTTGTTGGCCCAGCTAAAGGCGGCACTGCCGGACGAGCCGCCCGCGCGTGTGGTGGTGTTTCGCCTCTATTTGATGGATCTGGCCCAGCACCTGCCTGCCGAGTGGCAGGCGCGGATCGAACTGGATTGCGACGATCTAGAATCGCGCACCCGCAACAGCTTGGCTTGGTTGGCGCTGCGCCATGAGCAGCCAAGCCAGGCCTGGGCGCACATCCGCGGCGCGCGCGCCTATCGCGCCGCCGAGAACCGCGCGCTGCAGCAGTTTGCGCGCGTGCATGTCGCAGCGGCTGAGGATGCAGACATGCTTGGCCGGCGCGGCCAGAGGATGCAAGCGCAGGCAAAGGTGAGCGTTGCGGCCAACCGCATAGCCGGACCGCTACCCACGCCAATGCCTGTCGAGGCCGGGCCGCCGAGGGTTCTGTTTGTCGGTTCGTTGGGCTATCTGCCCAATCAAGACGCCGCCCTTTGGCTGGCAAAATCGATTGCCCCACGATTGCGGCGGCTGGTGCCGGGGGTGGAGGTGGCTGTGGCGGGCGCGGCCTCGCCAGACCTGATCGTCCAGCTTGAGCGCGCTGGCCTTGTCTATCTCGGTGCCGAAGCTGGGTTCAGCGCCGCCTATGCCAGGGCCAGCCTTGCCATTGCCCCCCTGCGCGGCGGCGGCGGGACAAAATTTAAGGTGCTGGAAGCCTGGCTGCATGGCCGGCCTGTGGTGGCGACCTCGCATGCCTGCCGCGGGCTTGGCGCTGTCTCGGGCAACCAGCTTTTAATGGCAGACAGCGCCACAGGCCTAGCCAAGGCCTGCGCGCGCCTGCTGGCGGATACACGCCTTGCCGCGTTGCTCGTTACCAGGGCTCGGGCCCTATTGACGGACGGCTTCTTGCTCCCAACCTCTGGCTTGCCTTTCAACGATGACAATTAACCCCCCTAGCCCTCGCCTGGCGCAGGCTGAGCGCGCGCCAGTCGACCACAGCCCCTTGGCCTTGGCGCGGCTGGACCTTTCGCGGCTTCATGCGGCCTTAGCGGCGCGCGAGAAGGATCTGGCGGCGCGCGAGGCGGCTTTGGCAAGCGCAAATGCCGCCCTAAAAAAGTTGGAAACCGACACAAACAGCCGACTCTGGCGGCTGGTGAAACGCATCCAGCGGTCGGTGAGCGTAAGGCCTTGGCTGCATGGTTTGCTACGCGGGTTACTGGCTGCAGGGGCTGGCGCGCGCGCACCAGCGCCGCCCCCACCCGAGGCTAGCCTGATCTTGCAATCTGGCCTGTTTGACCCTGACTGGTACACGGCCCGAAATCCCGATGCACCTCGGGCGCCTTTGGATGCGGCGGCACACTATCTGCGGCAGGTGCCGAGCCGTGGCCACAAAGCGTCCGATAGGCTTACCGTCACCGATCCCAGCCCGGCTTTTGATACCGCCTGGTACAGGACCGAAAACCCCGATATCGGGACTGAAAACCCGTTGCTGCACTATTTGCGGATCGGTCGCCACAGTTTGCGGGCGATCAGCGCCCTGGCCAAGGCCTCGGCTGAAGCCGCCCGGCGGCAGGCCCTCGGCCTAGATCTTCCGCCGCCTAGGCCGCGCCTTGCCATTGGCCTTGGGCCTAGCACCCGTCTGGCAACGGCCACGCGCGCCGCCCGCAGCGCGGCCATCTCTGCGCAGCAGGCTGGGCTTGAGGACTGCATGCTGCTCTGGCCCGGCCCCGCCGCCGAGGCGCCGCCGGGCACAACGGCCCTAGACCTGCCAGACGATATGCGCCATGCCAGCGCCGCGCATGACCAGATGCTGCGCCAAGCGGCCGCGCGCGGGGCGACCTTGTACATCGCCGCCGATGCCGAAGGGTTCTTCGCGCCCGATTGCCTAGAAGCCTTGCTGCGCATGTCCGCTGCGGCAGACAATATGGCCTTGATTGGCGCGGCGGACTTTCCCAACGAGCATCCGCGCCATGTCGATCCAGTGAGCTTCGAGACGGCCTGGGCCGGGGGCGCTTGCCTGCTATTGCCGATCGGCCCAGTGCTCGCGCTCGGCGGCCTGGAACCGGCATTGGACACGCTCGCGGCCGTGGACCTGTCCTGGCGGGCACGCCAGGCTGGGCTGCGGATACTGGCCTGCCCCAATGCGCGTTACATTACCAGCCAGGCCGCGCCGGGCACCAGCGACTGGGTCGCGCCTGAACACCTACTCGACGGCTATCGCCTGGCGCGGCTTTGGGGATGTGAGCCGGTGGCCGCAGCGATCGGTACCGAAATCCGGCGCCATGGCGGCATGCCAGAAGAACCCGGTCCCGACCCGTTGAGCCGCAATCCTGATCTTGCCGATTGGTCGAACGGCTTTTGTTTCGCCCCATCGCGATGGTAGGACCCGGTCTAATGCATGACGATTTAAGCGATGCCGTCGAGGTGATTGTCCGGTTCCATAATCCGGCCCTGTTCGAAGAGTTGAGCGGCGCTCTGCTGAGCCTGATTGCTCAGTCTTGGCGGCCGCTGCGTGTGCTCTTGGTAACCCAGCGCTTCACTGACGCGCAGTCGCAAGCGCTGGAGGCAAGGCTCGCCCCGTTTCGCGCGATTGATCCGTCGGTAAGCTTGGATGTGGTGCGCTATACCCGTGAGGATGGCTTGGCCGATGCCCGCTCCGCCCTTTTGAACGCGGGGATTGCCGAGGCCCGCGGCCGATACCTCGCGGTTCTCGACTATGACGATGTGCTCTATCCTGAAGCCTATACGGTGCTAGTGAACGCCTTGTCGGCCAGCGGAGGCGCTGTAGCTTTTGGCGGTATTGCGCTGAAGAGCTTGGCCGCCTCGACCGCTGTGCCTTTCGGCATCGGATTTGCCCGGCTGGGCAGACTGCCAGGCCAGACCTTGGTGGATACATTTCGCGACGGGTTTTGCCCTTTCCATGGCATGTTGCTAGACCGCAGCCGCATCGCCAAGGCGGATTTGTGGGCCGATGACAGCCTGGAATTGTTCGAAGACTATGAATGGCACCTAAGGCTGGGCACGCGCTATCCGTTCTCCTATCACGCCCTGGACAACATTATCGGCGAGTATCGGTACAAGGACGATGGCAGTAATACCGTGCCGCTGCGGCTGAGTATCGATGCGCCAAGAATGGCCATTTGGCGCCGCTATGCCGAAGAAATCGAACGGCGCCGTGCCAGCCTAGAAATCGCCCCAGCGATTCAGGCCGGGCTTGGCATAGACCCGCCATTGCAGGGCTTGACCATTCGCGGCCTGCTGGACCGGCTCGACCGCGGAGAGATGACTCTGCGGCAGCAGGCGGCGCTGCCGCAGCGCGTGCTTGCCTATGCCTCGGCCGAGGTCGGATTGTGATCAGGCCATGAACCAGAACGCGGGCATGCCCGCCGGCCCGCTATTGGTGGTTTCTGTCAGTCCCGGCTATGGCGGGGCCGAACGCAGTCTGGAGATCATACTGCGCCATCTGCCGCCGGGCCAGCGGGCCGCGGTGATTGCCGAGAGCCCGCTGCATCTGCAGGCCTTGCACCAACTTGCCCGGCCAAACCTGCATATCACCGCGGTTGCCAGCGCAGATGATGCAGATTTCGACCGGGCAGTGCAGCGTTTCATCGCGCTTTATCTGCGCCTGCGCCCGGCAGTCGTGCTGGCCAATACCCATGGCTCGGCCCGCATCCTCGCGGCCGCGACGCGTTGGTTGCCTGGTCTGGGTGCGCGCAGCTTTGTCTATGTGCGCGATTTTCTCTGGTCGGACCTTGGCCAGGTGTTGCAGCCCCTGGTCGGCGCCACGATTTTAGTTCCGCACCAGGTGGTTCTAGACCGCCCAGACTATCTAGAGCCCTTCATCGCCCCACGCGGCCCACTGCGCGCCTTGGTCGTGCCCGACATGGTGGAACTGCCGACACAGGACGCTAGCCTGCCGCCAATAGCGGGGCCATTGCTGCATCTGGCCACCGTCAATGGCTGGAAGGGTCATGCCGCACTGATCCGTGCGGCGGCGATATTGCGCGCTGCCGGAACGCCCGTGCAAATTCGCTCCATCGGCTATAGGGCCGATGCGGCGCTCTATGCGGCGCTGGAACAACAGGTTTCGGCGGCCGATTTACAAGGCCTGTTTAGGCTGGAGCCTTATGTGCCCGACCCAGGGCCGGACCTGGAGGCCTGCCGCGGGGTCGTCGTGTCTTCGGAGACAAGCGGGGGCGGGCCCGAAACTTTTGGCCGCGCCATTATCGAGGCCTGGGCCCATGCCCGGCCGGTGATTGCCGTGGCCGCAGGTGCGCCGGCAAGATTGATCAATCATGAGCAGGACGGCCTGCTGGTACCTGAGGGCGACGCGTCAGCCCTGGCTGGCGCCCTGCATCGCCTAGCGACCGATGACGCCCTCTGCGCGCGTCTAGCTCAGGCCGGCCTTGCCCGCGCCCGCGCCGAGTTCGCCGCGGGAGTGGTCGTGCCACGCCTGGTGACCGTGCTTGCCGGGGAAACCGCGGTCGTGCCTGTGCCCGCCACCGAACCTGGCGTCCTGCTGGACCTGACCCGGACATTGGAGCATGGCTGGCAGACCCCTATGGGAATGAGCCGGGTGGAGGCGGAAGTCTTCGAGGCGCTTTATGCGCGGCCCGATTTGCGCCTAGGCCTCGTGCGCCATGACCCCGCAAGCGGTGGCTATCGATCCTTGGACCGCGCCGAGACCGAATGGGTGAACCAGCGCTTTGAGGTTAGCCTGCCCATACCACCAGGCCCAGGGCTTCCCGCGCCCGATCGGCTGCGCCTGCGCGGCCTAGCGGGGCTGGCCTTCTTCGCCATGCCGCGGCGGCTTTGGCAGGCCATGGCGCTGGGCTGGCGGGTGGCAAGGTGGTGGCGCCGGGCCTTGCCGGTGCGACCGGCCTCATCCCCGCCGCCGGCAGGGCATCGGCTGGCAGCCCCCCTGCCCGAGGGACGGGTATTGGTCTCAGTTTCCAATCCCTGGGACTATGCCGCGCCCAGTATCTTTAAAGCGTGGCGGGCGAGCGGCCGTAGCGCGGTTATGGTCGTGCATGACATGGTGGCATGGGAAGTGCCGCAACTGACCGATGGCCGCGAGGTCAAGGGCTTCGTCTCCCAGGCGCTAGCCATCCTGGCCCAGGCCAACCATCTGGTGGCCAATTCGGCCCATAGTGCCGCCTCCTATGGGGCGGCGGCTGCCGATACAGACTTTTGTGGCATAGCCGATCCCGTTGATCCCGCCCATATCAGCATAGCCCATCCAGGCTTGGCGCCGAGCCTTCGCGGCGGCAGTGGTCATGCGGCCCTACCCCCGGGGCTGGCGGACGGGCGGCCCTTTATCTTGTTCTGCTCCACCATCGAGGTGCGCAAGAACCATTTGCTGCTGCTGCGGGTCTGGGACCGGCTAAGGCGCAAGCTGCCGGAGGCCGAACTCCCGCGACTGGTGTTTGTCGGCCGCTGGGGCTGGGGGGTGGAGCCGGTGCGGATCTGGCTGCGGCGAGACTGGCGACTGGCACCGCACCTGCTTGTGCTCGAGGGGGTGGCGGACGATACCCTAGCCCTGCTCTATCGCCGGGCACTTTTCACTGTATTCCCCTCCTTTGCGGAAGGCTTTGGCATGCCGGTGGCCGAGAGCCTGGCCTGTGGCACGCCGGTCGTTACCGGTACCCACCCGGCGCTGCGCGAAGCGTCCGAAGGGCTGATGCCGATGATCGACCCAGACGATCTGGCGGCCTGGGAAGATGAAATCCTTGGTCTCATAACAGCGCCGGAACGGCTGGCGGCCCTGCGGGCAGCGGCGGCCAACTATCGCGGTCCAGTGCCGGGTATACTGAGCCGGACTGTGGCCGAGGCTGCCGCCCGATTGCTGCAGGCTGAGCCCGCGCCTTGAACCCAAAGGGTTGAAAGCCTGGCAGATTGGGACCGACAGGGCGCGCCCAAGCTTATGGCTAGGCGCAGGCGACTAAACTTAAATGCCCCAAGATCAAATTTTTCCCAGAATAGACACTTGTTTCAAATACTGAAATTTGGTTAACAACAATGCAGGTTCTGGAACCAGATTGATCATGAAATCTATATTTAAATTTTTTCTGGTGTCCGGTTTTATTGCATACGCCCCCCTAGCGTCTGCATCGGACATTGTGCACAGATTTGCTAGCCCGTCCTTCAGCAAAGAAGGCGCTGGCGGTTATTGGTTAGCGCTCCACTCGGCCCAAATGACCAGAAAAAAAGAAATTCAAACAAAGCTGGAATCGGATCTCAAGGCTAAGGCGCTAGAAGAAAAAAACTCGATACTTAATAAATTTACGACAAATTTGCAGTCAAGAATATATTCCCAACTGGCTCAGCAGTTAACCGAAAACCTGTTTTCGGGCGATTCAGATAGCGGAACCTTTGAGTTAGACGGAAATACGATTTCTTATGAGAAAAACATCGATCAAATTAAGCTGTCGATTGATGATGGCGCCGGCGGACTAACCGAAATCATTATACCCGTAGCGGCGTTTAAGTTTTGATGTCGTCCGGCCCCAAGACATTAATCGCAATTTTGGGCCTGGTGCTTGTGGCGGGATGCAGTTCTGCGCCGCCGCCGCCCCTGGAATTAACCGCCAAGAACCGGCCCGTGGTTGACCGACCCGTGCTCGATAGTCTGGTCAATCTGCCGGAAATGGAGCGCCAGCCGATTGTGGCTGTCTATGACTTTCCAGACCTTACCGGGCAGCGCAAGGACCGGGACGGGGCAGCGAGCTTTTCAAACGCAGTGACCCAGGGCGGCACGGCCCTCTTGATCGATGCGCTGAAAAACGCCGGGCATGGCCGCAATTTTCGCGTGGTTGAACGTAACCGTATCGACGACCTAGCCAAGGAACGTCAAATCGTTCGCCAGACGCGCGATGAATATGATGGTGAAAAGTCGAACAAACTCGACCCCATGCTGTTTGCCGGCCTGATCTTGCAGGGCGGCATTATTGGCTATGACAGCAATGTTTCGACCGGCGGCGCTGGCGCACGCTATCTGGGGATCGGCGCCTCGACCGAGTATCGCAAGGATCAGGTGACCGTATCATTGCGGGCCGTATCGACCGCGACCGGCGAGGTCCTCCTCAATGTTCAGGTCACAAAAACCGTGCTCTCGACCGGGTCTGACCTGACCATGTTCAAATTCTTCGACAGTGCGACAAGGACGCTGGAGACAGAAGCTGGCACGTCTCAAAATGAGGCCAATACGCGTGCCGTCAAGACCGCAATTGAGGGGGCTGTTGTTGAGCTCGTCATGCGCGGCGCGGAGCGGGGCTTGTGGGTGCTTAAAACACCCCCGCCACAGATTGCAAATTCCGGAAAACAGAAATCGACCAAATCTACAACCAAACCGATTCAACTTTACTAGGGGAAAACTGTAATGAAAAATCTGAACACAAAAACCAGCCACTTCCTGATCAAGACCCTCTTGGCCGGTACCATGGCCTTTGGACTTGGCATATCGGTCGTCGCTGCAGCCGACTATGGGGATAACTCGATCTATCTTGATCAGTCGGGTACCGGCGGCACGATTACGATCAATCAGGCCGGCGATAACAATTCGATTGGTGCAGCTTCAGCTATACTGGTGTACGGTGATGTGGTCGCATCAAGTGATGACGAAACCCTTACAATTGATCAATCCGGCTCAGGCAATTCATTGAATTTTGACATAGCCCTAGCGGACGGCACCACCACCGACATCACGCAATATGGTACATACAACGCAATTGTTCTGACGCTTGGTAGCGGTTATGTGGTGTCGGATTCAAGCCTCACCTTGGACGTTTCGGGCACGCTCAATACAGTAGAGATTATTCAAGGCAAGTATGCCATCGCGACCGACTCAATCCAGGACATCACCGTTGCCGGGACAAGCAACACCTACACCAGCAATCTGGACGCAATTGGGGTCACCAACACCATCAATATGAGCGGCACCTCAAACACCATAACGATGGATCAAACCTCGGCGAACGCGACCCTGGACATAACCCAGTCCGGAACCGGCCAGACCCTCATCATCAACCAGTGTTCAACATTTACAAGCGGCGCTTGCTAAATCGCCTCCGGACCCCGGCGCGCGTAACCTAGTGCGCGCGTCAGGGGCCTTGGCCATCTTGTTATGGCCAGGCCCTATTCGCTTGGCCATATCTTGGGAATGAAATTGGTGTTTAAAGGCCGATCAATCCTAAATCCGGCGGGGCTGGGCCTTACGCTTTTGCTTGCCCTTGGCCTAGCGGGCTGGGCCGAGGCTGGGGACAATTCGACCTATCTGGACCAGTCTGGCGCATCCTCAACCGTGACCATCGTCCAGACCGGCACGGCCAATGCGATCGGCAGTTCGGACACCGACTTCATCGCCGAGGGCTCCAATCAGGTCTTGTCGATCACGCAAGAAGGCACAACCAATAGCCTGACCGGATCGACCCTCGGGGCAGACTCTACGGCCTATAGCGTCTCCATGGTTGGCGCGGATAACACGGTCAGCCTCGATCATGGCACGATTGGCGCAATTTCAAATTCCGAGCTCAGCCTATCCATAGCCGGATCCAGCAATCAGGTGGATATGGTGCAAGGCAAGGTAACGGCCTCGACCTATGCCGACCAGGTGATCGTGATTGATGGGGATTCCAATATCTTTACGGCGAAATTAAATGCAAACAATGTAACCAATAGAATATCGATTGGTGGAGATTTAAACGCGGTGAGCCTCAATCAAGAAGGCTCAGATTACCGCTATCTGAAATTAGACATGACCAATTCATATCGAAATGTGATTGAAATTAATCAACAGGGCACAGAGACCCTGTCCAGCGCGTCTTCTTATAACAAGATCGATGTCAATATAACCGGCTCAGACCATAATATTACGATCACGCAGTGACGCTATCGAATAGCTATAGTGAAAACTCAGAACGAGATAATTAACTCAGCAAATGGCCACCACAGTAAAATTTCTCGTGCCATCTGTGGTCAGCCTGGTCGCCCTATTGTCGGCATACCCGGCGCATGCGTCCAGCATTGGAAAAATCACGGACCTTAAAGGGTCTAGCGAGGTCGTACGCAATACAGCCAAGCTTCCAGGCAATGTGCAGTTGCCCATCGAGGCGCTTGACCGCGTCCAAACCGGAAATGGCCGGGTTGAGATAACCTTTGTCGACAATTCCAAGGTCAAGGTTACCGAGCATTCCAAACTGGTTATCGACAGCTTTGTTTATGACGGCAACCCGACCAATTCGAAGTTTAAGTTGCAATTTGCCTCGGGCACAGTGCGGTTTGCGACCGGGCAGCTGGGCAAGATCAACAAGAAGAATATTGACCTAAGAACGCCAACCGCAACCATTGCTGTGCGCGGCACAGACTTTGCTGCGACCGTGGACGATTTTGGCAAAAGTCTCATCGTGCTTTTACCGGAAGAAGACGGCCGGGTCGGCGAGATCACGGTCAGTAATGCCGCCGGTTTCGTCGTGATTAATCAGGCCTTTCAGGCCACATTTGTATCAACAGCAGACACCGCCCCCAGCGATCCAACCATTCTGCGGCTCGACCTAACGGCCATCAATAATATGATGATTGTTTCCCCGCCGGAAAACGATGACGGGACTGAGCAAGAGGGGGCCGATAGCCGCGCCAATATTCTCGATCTCGATGCGCTTGATATGGACTATCTGAAAAATACCAGCCTAGACAATAATGCCATCGATCTTGTTGTGCTCGATACAAACCCACTCGACGAAGAATTTTTGGCCGACGAACTCGCCGACCCAACCCAGGTCAAGGACACCAAGGACGGTGTAAAGATTGAGGGTGCGCGGTTTGGCGATAATGCCGCGTCCGGATTGAAGGTCGCCCTTGAGGGCGAGAAGCTAAGCCTTGGCCAGACCAAGGATGCTGAGATTGCGATCAAGCTCAAAAGCAACCAACCGACCACCATCATATTCAACACAAAAAACGATCCACAAGACGTGTCCGTCAATGGCGGGGGAACCGTAATCAATGTCACCCAAGATTAAAAAAGCCCTGCTATCGCCCTGGCTGGCAATCATCACGCTTGTCCTGCTAGGCGGGGTCAAGCTGGCCGACCCGTTTATGGTCGAGGCTGTGCGCCTGAAGTTTTACGACTATCTGATGATCGGCAAGCCGGTGCCGTCCGATGAGATCGTCATTGCCAATATTTCTGAGCAAACCCTTGAAAAATTTGGCCAATATCCTTTTTCGCGCGACACCTATGCCGCCCTGATTAAGGACTATTATGACCACGGCGCGGGCATTGTTGCGAGCAGTATCATGTTCCCAGAGCCTGACCGGTTCGGCGGCGACCCCGCCCTTGCCCAGGCCTTGGCCGTCTATCCAACCGTCTTGTCGCAGACTGTTGGCGGGTGCCGCCGGTCCAATCAGGCGCTGAAACGCACCGGGGTGGCCGTGGTCGGGGACGGCGATCCATCACTCTTCCTGCCAGGCTATGCTTGCGTGCTGGATAATGTGGCTGACCTGCAGGCCAATGCGGCCGGTATTGGGATTGCCTCGACCCTGCCAGAGCCCGATGGCGTGGTCCGGCGCGCGCCGCTGTTGGCCATGTCAAAAGGCGAATTCTATCCCGCCTTTGCGCTAGAGATTTTGCGCGTTGCGGCGGGCGACCCGTCTTATCAGGTCAAGATTAACGCATCTGGCGTTGAGGCCGTGCGCATCCCTCAGTTTCCGACCATCAAGACGGACCCGTTTTCGCGGATCTTCATCAATTGGAACTACCGGTTTCAACAATTTGACGTCGGCGCGCCGACCCCAAACCTAGCGGGCAAGATCGTCATATTTGGCGTTACGGCCGCCGGCATAGCCAATCCCGTTCCAACCCCCCAGGGCGCACGGTTTGCCCAAGAGGTTCAGGCAAACATTCTTCAGACCTTGATGAATGGCGACTCCATTGCCATTCCAAACTGGATGCCGATTTTTGACTATGCGTCCCTAATCGTTCTGGTTGGATTGATAATCCTAGCGTCGCGGCTGAGGTTCTCGATTGTTTATATTGCCGGTTTATTGGCGGCCTATGCCTATCTTCCCGTCTATATGTTCCAGAATAATCATGTGCTGGTTGATATTACGTTCAATTTCTTGGCCGCAATGGTGATTTATATTCACCTCTATACCGCGAAATTTATCAGTGAATATCTCGAAAAAGAGATGATCAAAAAGCAGTTCGAAACCTATCTCGCGCCCGAGATGGTCAAAAGGCTGCAAAGAAACCCGAACCTGCTGGTGCTTGGCGGTGAAACCCGGCGCATGACCTTTATGTTCTCGGATATTCGGGGATTCACGCCCATTTCGGAACAGTTCAAGTCTGATCCTCAGGGCTTGTCTGCCCTTATTAATGACTTTCTGACGCCAATGACCAATACCATCATGACCCGGGAAGGCGCGGTCGATAAATATATGGGCGACTGTATTATGGCGTTTTGGAATGCCCCGCTCGACGTTGAAAATCACGAAGAAAAAGCGGTTCTAACGGCCATTACCATGTCCGAACGGCTTGTGGTGTTGAACGAGACGCTGAATGCAAGGGGCCTAGCCTCGATCAATATCGGCATTGGCATTAATTCGGGCGATTGCGTTGTCGGCAATATGGGCAGCAATCAAAGGTTTGACTATACGGTGCTCGGCGATGCGGTAAATCTCGCCTCGCGGCTTGAGGGCCAATCCAAAAGCTATGGTGTCACCCTGATTATGGGTGAGGAAACGGCAAGGGCCTGCACCACCCTGCAGGACAATCTGATCGAGCTCGATATCATCGCCGTCAAGGGCAAGTCCGAGCCGTGTAAAATCTATACCCATGTCGCCCAGACCGACGAGGCCTCGCGCGACCGACACAACAACCTGCTCACCCAGTACAGGCTTGGCAACTGGGAGCTTGCCTTGGAAGCCGCAACCCAATTGCTGGCAGACCCAGACGCGCCCGCTTTCGCCGGCGCCCTGAAAGCCTATTACGAGATCATGGTGGAACGGATCAATGATCTGAAGGCCAATCCCCCCCAAACTTGGGACGGCGTCTATGTCGCCAAAACCAAATAGCCATCTGAAACAGGCAAGGCGGTCCCTCGGATGGGACCGCCAATCCTTAGGCTAGACCCACAAGCCCATAGGCCCGAAGATGGGCGGCGAGGCCCTCTATTGCCGGGTCGGAGCAAACCGGGCCGCAAGGGCGGCCCCTCAGACCCACGGCGGCATAATTTCACAAATTATTTTGGGTAACGTCACGAAACAGTCTTAATGTATTTATTTGAGCAGGCGCGCCTCTATAGTCTAGATAATCGTTTTTATACTTGATGTAGTGGCGTATTCGAGATTATCGTATATAGCAGATTGCTTAGTGGTTTGTTTTTGGTGTTTTCCTAGGGTGCGCCCACCCTGTTTCCAATTTCGGGCCGCTTATTATGTCCGTGGTAACACGCGCATCATCGCTCACATGGGCACAGGCGCGAGTATATGCCTTAGTATTGGCGCGCTAGATGTATGGGCCGATCAATGGGGAATAGGCTGGCTGTGACAAATCCCGTACGCTCCAATCAAACCGTCGAGTTTTTGCGTGTTGTTCAACAACATCATATCCAATTGTCGTCCATGGCGGATTTTAAGGCCAATGTGCTCTTGGGCGCATCCTTCATCATCCTTACCGCAGCGCTGAAAGAGGTGCATGACGGCAAGGTGTCGGCCGCACTGATCATGATCATATTGACCGTGTTTATTGCCGCCTTCCTAGTGCTTATGGTGATGTTGCCGGTCACCACAAAAGGCAAAAACCCCCACCCAAATCTGCTGTTTTTTGGGGCTTTTGCGCAAATGCCGGAAAGCGAGTTCGAAACCCAGATGCTCGAACTTCTGTCCGATGAGGATCGGTTAAACCGGGCCATGATCCGAGACATTTACCAATTGGGCCGGGTTCTGGCCGTGAAAAAGTACAAGCACCTAGGCCAGGCCTATCAGGTGTTCTTTTTCGGACTTTGTATGTCTGGCGCGGTGTTTGTTGGACAATGGGCCTGGGCTTGGTTTCTAGCGCACCAATCAGATTGCGCAGCGCTCGGCACGGCCCTACTGAGCGCTCGCTGATGGCGACTGCCCCACTATAATCCGCCGGGACCGCAATCGGTTTTTAAATAGGTTTCGATTTCAACAAGTTGCATCTCAAGCATGGTCGGGGTCATGGTGATGAGCTGGTGGCCGGCATCCTTGATTTCGAGATAGCGATGCGGCTTGCCGGCGGCCTTTAGTTTTTCGACAAACCGCCGAGACTGGCCAATATCGACTATTGTGTCGCGGTCGCCATGATAGATCAATAAGGGTATGGCGGCCTCTGTGGCCCTAGCCAAGGGGTCTAGGCCTTGAATGGTTGGGTTTTGAAACTCCCGGCCGAACCGATTTGAATAGGTCTCTTGCTTAATCTTGGCTAGGTCTGCGGCCCCGGCGCCGGAGATGGCACATTGGTAGAGCCCATTTGGTCGGATGGCGGCTGTAAGCGCGGCATAGCCGCCGTAAGAATAGCCAAACATGGCAACCCGGTCAGGCGCGGCGATCTTTTGATCAATAAGCCATTTTACGCCGTCATCCTTGTCATCTTGCATTTTGAGGCCCCATTCGCCATCGCCTGCCCGCCAGAGCCTCTGGCCCCAGCCTTCGGACCCCCGAAACTGAGGCTGCAAGACTGCATAGCCGCGGCTGGCAAAATATTGCACCCAACCGGCGGGGTCCCATTCGAGATAGTCGCGCGCCCAGGGTCCGCCATGAGGCTCGATCAGGGTCGGATAGGGCCCGGCGCCAAACAAGGATTTAGGCGGTGTCGTCAAGATTGCGGGCACCATCAGACCGTCGCGGGCGGCATATTGTATGAGCCGCGCTGTGCCCAAGCCGGCTGGATCGATTTGGGGACGCGCCCGCCCTAACAAGCTCAATGTTCCGGAACTGCTGAATAAATAGTATTCAGACGGCGCACTGGGTCCTGCCCGCTCAACAATCAGGGCCTTACGGTCTTCAGACCATCCGATAATGTCTACCCGCGCATCGGCAAAAATAGACAGCCGATTAGTCTCATTGCTTGCCGGATCGGTCCAGTTTACGGCGGTGGGAACCGATTTCAAAGCGATCTGCACGGCCTTATTGACCGCTGCAAGGCGAGGGTCTGTCCAATAGACTTCTAAGCCGGACCCGGCATAGGCAAAACCAAGCGGCTCGCCATAATCGGCCCTGTCTGTCGACAAGAGCGGACGAAGCGCATCAAAAACCTTGTGCTCAAACAGGGGCTCAAGGGTTTTCCGCTGCTTTATATCGTAAACATAAAGCCCCGACTTGTCGTGCCCCCTAGTCGACTGGATATAGATGATATTGGGATCGGGCGTAAAACCAACAATCGAGATCGGTTCGCGATCCTTTGCGTACCAGCGGAAATGTTCTTCCCAGACCTTGGTGTCTGGGTGGCGAATCCATTGGGCAAGATAAACCGCCCCCTTGTCGAAACCAATCTCCTGGCGGGCACGTACCTCGCCATTTAGATCCGACTGCAATTCGCCAAAGCGGTCAGACCCGCGCTCGACCCGCGCGATAGCCCCGGAATAGACATTGACCTTTAGGACATCACCGCGGGTGGCAAGACGCGTATCGACCATTAAGACGTTTTGTGGGTCGAGGGGCAGGGTCGAGATAATGCCCGCTGAACTTAGCGCATCTTGAAACCGCTCCGTTTCGGCGCGTCCACGTCCTTCAGGTAAAAGGGGGCGGAAATTCTTGCCTTCAAGATCGGTAATCCAGACCTTGATCAGGTGAACCTTGCTTGCGCCATAGGTAAATGGCTGGATTGTCGTGATCACCAGGCGGTCATTCTTGATGAAATTGACCCCCAGAATATCAACCTTGTCCAAGGCGATTACAAAAGGATCGCCACCCGCCGTCAGATTGCTCGTTTTCCAAATCGATACGGTCGCCTTAACCCCGTCCGCAGAGGTTAGTGCAGCGATATGGGCGCCGTCCCTAGAAATCGAGACCTCAGAAATAGCCGGCTTGCGCGCAAAATCCATTGCGGTGGGAATGGTCGCATCCGCGGCCTGACTAATCTGGGGCGCAAAGGCACATAGTGTGGCAATAACCGAGCAGCAAAACCGCATCGTTTTTGTTGGCAACATAGTCTTCCCCTAATGCTCGGATATGGTCTGGGCCTCAACGAAAAGTGCAGCGGATTATTAACAAGTGCGCGCATTACACGTATAAGGTTAAATATTTGCGCATATTTTGCAACCTCAGACCATATTGAATCCCCCTCGCCAAGAAGGGTGGGGATTGCGTCATATTTGCAACAAATTCAACAAATGTGGCACGGCCGATTACCCAGAATAGTAATGCGGCTCACACATGTCTTTAACCGCTTTCAAATTCACAGTTTAGCATTTTTTGTGATCATAGACATCTTTGTGAACTGGGGGAATACATGTTGACTCGTAATCATCTATTGAATTCTACATTCATTGCCGGACTTACTCTAGCGGGCCTTGGCCTCCCCAGTACAGCCTGGTCTCAAACGGCAACGGAGGCTTCAGCCGCGCCAAAAGCGCAGGATGATGTAGAGGAATTGGTCGTCACCGGTTCGCGCATTAAGCGCAACGAGTTCACCAGTTCCACGCCAATTCAAGTGATCCGCTCTGAGACGTCTGAGCTTAAGGGCGTGGTCACAACTGCGCAGATGCTACAAGGCTCGACCATTGCGTCCGGCTCGCCCCAGGTGAACGCGACCATCTCAACCGCTTTTGTTACTGATGGCGGCCCGGGCGCCCAGACCATTTCGCTCCGGGGCCTTGGCGCCAACCGCACACTCGTTTTGCTGAACGGGCGCCGCGCCGGACCGGCCGGTACGCGCGGCGGCGTATCCGCATTTGACCTTAATGTTTTGCCCGAAACCTCCATAGACCGGATTGAGATCCTGAAGGATGGCGCCTCTTCGGTCTATGGTTCGGACGCGGTGGCTGGGGTGGTCAATATCATCACCAAGCGCAATCTCGATGGCGGTGAGTTCGAGGTGCATGGCACCGGCCCGTTCGAATCCGGCGGTGAACAATATCGAGCCAGCGGTTCTTGGGGCAAAACCTTCAGCAAGGGTTATTTCACGATTAGTGGCGATTTCTACAAGCAGGCTGAACAAAAAATTGGCGACCGCGACTATACAAATTGCCCGGAACAATACCGCTTTAACGCCGCTTCAGGCGCTCGTTCCGATCTGATTGACCCCCGGACCGGATCATTTGCCTGTCGTGGCACACTCTATGATCAGGTCTGGCTCTATGATTTCGGGGGCCGCGCGCGCCGCGGCAAGTTGCAATACGACTATAATGGCAGTCTAGCCGCCCATATCCCGACCTTTATTCCCGGCAGTTATACGGACACACAAGGGCGCGATTATCCGGTCTCGCCGACCGGGTTTTTTGTGGTCGGCGATACAGGAACCGCCGGCGAGGCCGTGGTCGATGCCAATAGCCCACTGGCCCAGAACGCAACCTTGATCCCCGAGGTCAAGACCACAACCGTCTATGCTCAGGGCGGCTATGACCTGTCAAAGGGCATGGAATTGTATGGCGAGGTCTTGCTCAATCGCCGCGAATCCCGGTCCAATGATGTGCGCCAATTTTGGACCTATCTTTATACTTATGACTATGGCGACCCGTTCTCAGCCGGTTTTAACGGACCCTTTATTCTTAGCCCAACCCCGGTCACAGACCGTTACCGCTCCAGTCAGGTCGTCGATTATGGGCGCGCGCTCCTTGGTCTGAAGGGCAATTTTGGCGAAACCCTAAAAGGCTGGGACTGGGACATCTATGGCCAATTCAGCCGCTCTGACGGCGAATACACCCAAGATGTCATCTTAGCAGATGCTGTCTATTCATCGGATGGCCGCAGCGACTATGGCACAACTGGCCTGTTTAACGAAAACTCGATCCAACGCGATACGGCGTCCTGCGTTGGCTATTTGACGCCAATCTCTAAACGGCCCTGTATTGATGTCTCCTGGGTCTCGCCTGATTTCCTTGCCGGTAAGTATACCGCAGCAGAGGCCGGCTTCTTGTTTGACCGCGAAACCGGCAAGACCATCTATGATCAGTTTGTCATTGAAGGCACCATGACCGGGGATGTCTTCACCCTACCGTCGGGTCCCGTCGGCGGCGCATTCGGCTTTCAAATTCGCAAGGATGAAATAAACGATACGCCCGGCGCTGTAACCCTAGCCGGAAACAGTTGGGGTCTTTCCAGCGCGGGCATTACCAAGGGCAAGGACACCACCAAGGAACTGTTCGGTGAACTGCAAATTCCACTCTTAAAGGACGTGCCTGCCGTCCAGATGCTCGACCTATCCCTATCGGGCCGCTATACGGATGTGGACAGTTATGGCTCAAACAATACCTATAAGATTGGTTTGAACTGGCAGGTGATCCCTTCGGTGCGTCTACGCGCCACAAAGGGCACATCATTCCGCGCACCCGCCCTGTTCGAGCTTTATCTGGCGGACCAAACCTCTTTTGCCTCGCAGCGCTCGATAGATCCTTGCATCAATTGGGGCAATGAACTGCTCGCCGGCAACCTGCCTCAACGCATAGCGGACAATTGCGCCGCAGCCGGCATTCCTGATGACCATTCGGGTAGTGGTGCCAGTGCGACGGTCATTACCGGCGGCGGCGCCGGTGTCCTGAGGGCAGAAACCTCCGATGCAACAACCTTGGGCCTCATCTGGTCGCCAAAGTTTGCCGATCTGCGCGTGGCGGTGGAATATTTCTCAATTGAGGTCAGCGACGAAGTCACCCAATTGGGTGCGGCAAACATTGTATCGGGCTGCTATAATTCGGAAAGCTTCCCCACAGACGGCCTCTGCGCTCAGTTTGCGCGTCAAGACGGCACCCATGTCATTTCGACGGTGAATGACAGCTTCCTCAATGTGGCTAAGCAAACCAATGAGGGGATTGATCTGACGATAGATTACAGCCGCGATTTTCTTTCCGGAAGTCTTGGCCTGAATCTTCAATCCACCTGGCAGACAAAAGACACCATAGAGCTATTTGCCGACAATTCGGTCGACTCTAATGGTGATGTCGGCAATCCCGATTGGACCAGCACCTTTAATGCCCGGTTTGATCGCGGAGATTGGACCGGATTTTGGAGTGTTGACATGATTGGCAAGGCCTCGGCGGCCGGCGACATCGGCGATACCAGCTCTTCTGGTCTAACCCGGTACAAGGTGAATACTGAGTTCACGGCCTATCACAGCCTCTCAATCCGTAAAAAAATGGACAGCTGGACCGTGCTGGTCGGCATAGCCAATGTGTTCGACGACGCCCCGCCCGCGGTTAGCCAAGGGCTCGGTCAATTCAGCAATATCGGCGTCTCGGTCCTGGCCTCACAATATGACTATTTTGGTCGGCGAGGCTTTGTGAACATAACCAAGCGCTTCTAGGCTAAGAACAGCCCAGTCCGGGCTTTCTAATCTTGAGCTTGGCCTTGAAACTTAAGCGGCGGCTGGTGAAACCAGCCGCCGTACGTCTTTAGACTTTAGACACCCAGCGCCATCCCTAAGGAGCGCCCCTGTGACCGCAAAAATCCTCGGCAAGCCTGATAATCTTGACGCTATTGGCAAACAGTTCGCGCGCGCGCGTTTGCAACAGCCTGTGCTCCTAAACGCCATCCCCAAGTCTGGCACCCACCTGATCCGCAACATTATGCGGATGTTTGTCGATCAATCCCAGCATTGGCCCGGCGAATTTATTCAACACGCCATATTGCGCCAAAGCTTGCCCGCCTTTTCACAAACAAGTCCCCACATAAGCTGGGGCCATCTTTTGTTTTCCGACGAGGCCAGTGTGGCCCTACGCGACGTGCGCCATATTGTGCTGGTCCGCGACCCCTATTCATGGGTGCTCGCGCGTGCGCGCTTTTATTTGTCCGACGAGTTTCAGGGCAATCTAAACCATATCAAGGGCGGGGCGGCCCCCTTGAGCGATATTTTAAACATGATGATTTTGGGCGTTCACGGCCGCGTTCCCAGCTTGCTGGACATTTACACCTTCAATGCCGTGGCCTGGATGAACGACCGGACCACCCTAGTCCGATATGAGGATATTGTAGAAAACGTGCAGGATATTGGCTCCAGTCGCGCCGAAACGTTTTTCGCAGAACTGCTCGCCAAATGCGGCATAGACCTACCGGCAGACTGGCGCGACAAGGTCGAGGCCGGCGCCGATAGGCGCGAAAGCAGAACCGCTAGCGAAAACCTAACCTATACGGGCCCCGAGGTTCCAAGGGTCTTGCCTGAGCAGCAAAAGAAGACCCTTGACTTCCACGCGCCGGGCCTACGCCCACTGCTCGGTTATCTGGACTAGTCCCGGCGCCGTGTCGCCAAAGCGGACGCCCTGCCAGGCCTCGGCACCAAGGGGCTGCTTAATCGCGATGAGCGTCGCCTCCCGCCCCTCGGGCTTCTGGCCGAGCAGACCGACCAACCTCGGGGTCAGGGGCTAGATTGTGCCCCTATGCGGCCATGCGAATTTTTCATGGACTCAAGCCGCGAACTGAAACATTCTTAAATCGAAGCTCGGCGCATGAGCCTCGGCGCGCTATGTCTGTTGCAAAATCATAACGCTATGCGACTTGAGTGTGGTCCGATTTATTCGCTATATTTAGGTTGAAACCAGATCTATAAATCCACAATGGACGAATAGGGTAACATGCACGCGTCTTCGCTCGAAAATATGTATCTATGCTTTGAACGCTTTATTGTCGGCAGCGCGCTCGATCAGCAAGGTCAGGTGCGCGTACTCGATGTTGGCGGCTCGGACTATAATGGCAGCTATCGCGAAGTGTTTGCTGACCCGCGCTATGCTTATACGGCGGCGGATATTACGGACGGGCCCGGTGTCCATCTGGTCATTCAAGACCCTTATCGTCTGCCCCTAGACGATCGCTCGGTAGACATTGTCATTTCCGGCCAAATGCTTGAACACTGTGAGTTCTTTTGGCTGGCCTTTGGCGAAATGGTCCGGGTGCTGCGGCCGGGGGGATTTATTTTTCTCATCGCGCCGTCATCGGGGCCAGAACATCGTTATCCGGTCGATTGCTACCGGTTCTATCCCGATGCCTATCGCGCACTTGCCCGCTATGCCAATTGCGCGGTCGTGGACATCTGGCTGGATGAGCGCGGGCCCTGGCGCGACCTCGTCGGTGTCTTTGCCCGGCATGATCAGCCAAGCTTTGCCGGACCGGTTGACCGCCGCGCGCGGATTGCCCCCATCGATATCCAGCCTGGAACCGCAGAAGAAGAGGCGGTCAATGGCGCAGCGCCCTATCTTGACATCCTTGCCCAGCTCCATACGGCGGTTAGGCCACAGAGCTATTTTGAGATCGGGGTGCGCCATGGCGCGAGCCTAGCCCTCGCAAAAGGCCCCGCCCTTGGCGTCGATCCTGCGCCCGACATTACAGCGACCTTGGGTGCGCAAACCACAGTGGTTGTACAAACCAGTGACGCCTATTTTGCAGCGCCAGTCAAAGCGCCCGTTTCGCCACCCGACCTGATCTTTATTGATGGCCTGCACCATTGCGAGGCGGCCCTGCGCGACTTCATGAATATCGAGCGGCGGGCATCGCCAGCCGGCCTTGTTGTGATTGACGATATCTTGCCAAACCACCCCATCCAGGCCGAGCGCGATCGCCGCACATGCGTCTGGACCGGCGATGTCTGGAAGTTGGTGCCGCTGCTACGACGCTTGCGCCCTGATCTCAGCCTGGTGGTGCTCGACACGGCACCGTCTGGCCTTTTGCTCATAGGGGGGCTTGACCCGTCCAATCGCGTACTTTGGGACCAGTATAATCCGCTCGTACGCGAACTGGTGGCGGCGATTGACCCTCCGGCAGACCTGGTTGCGAGGCTTGGCGCGGTCTCGCCTCTTGGCATGGCCTGGCAGTCGTTTTGTGACGAGATCGGCGCTGTACCCAATGACCGAGACACGCTGATTGGGGCCTTAAGGCGGCTGGCTGCCTCAGCCCCTGGCGCCCCCGTATGAGCCTGCCGCTAAGCGTGATTGTTATCGGCTATGAAATGGCCCGCGAATTACCGCGAACGATTAAGAGCCTGTCGCCAAGCCTGCAACAGGGCATTAGCGCCGAGGATTTCGAAATCCTGGTCGTGGATAATGGGTCGGGCCGACCGCCCACGCCAGAAGAGGTCATTTCCTGGTCGCCCAATGCCCGGCTTATGCATTCGGATAATCCGCAAGTGTCGCCGGTGGGCGCGATTAATCAAGCCCTTACCGAGGCGCGGGGCGATCTTGTTGGGGTGCTGATTGACGGCGCGCGCATGGCCTCGCCTGGACTTTTGGCCGCTGCCCTCAAGGCCGCCAAAATACATCCAAGAGCGGTCGTGGGGTCCATGGCCTTTCACATTGGGCCAGATCTGCAGGCCCGCAGTATCCAGACCGGTTATAATCAAGTCGTCGAGGATAGACTCCTTGCGGATGTGCGCTGGGAAGAAGACCCCTATCGCCTGTTTGATATTTCCGTCTTTGCGGGCTCTTCTGAAAATGGCTGGCTGATGACGCCGGCTGAAACCAATGCCCTTTTCCTAAGCCGGGGCCACTGGCGCGAGCTTGGCGGGTTTGAGCCAAGATTCCAGTGCCCGGGCGGCGGCCTGGCCAATCTCGATCTTTGGCGCAGGCTTTGCGAAGACACGCGCAATGAGGTGGTCCTATTGCTTGGCGAGGCGACCTTTCATCAGGTGCATGGCGGTGTCGCCACCAATGCCAAACAATCGCCCTGGGAGGCGTTTCACGATGAATATGTCGCCATTCGCGGCCAGCCATTTGCGCCGCCGAGCCTCATGCCCACCCTGTTTGGTCGTCCGCACGCCAAGATTTTGCCCTCGCTGCAAACCGCCCTTGAGCGCGCGCGGGGCGAAGGGCCGGTGCGCCACCACACCCCAGCCGCACCGGTCGAAAGTGTTGGCGGGCCGCGCGATTTCTCGACCATATTGCCAAGCAAGGTGGTCAATGCCGTGCAAAAAGGGGTGCTGAACTCGCATTATCGCGGTGTAAAATTTCTCAAAAGTCCGTTTGATGTCGGGCTTTATCTGCAGCTGTTTTCAAATCAATGCCCTGGAACAGTGATTGAGATTGGCTGCCGGTTTGGTGGGTCGGCCTTATGGTTTGCGGACATGATGACCGCTCACGGCCACCCAGACCCGCGCGTTCTGACCGTCGATATTGCACCGGAGGTGGACTATAGCGACGCGCGCATTAGGGTGCTAACCGGAGATGCGGCCGATCTCGGCGCCGTCCTGACACCAGAGCTTCTTGAAGCCTGCCCGCGCCCCTGGTTGGTTGTGGAGGATTCAAGCCACCTTTACCAACACACCTGCGCCGTTTTGGAGTTTTTCCACACAAGACTGCAGCCGGGCGATCACATGGTGGTCGAGGACGGCGTCGTCTTGCACCTGAGCGATAGCCATTATGACACCTATGATAATGGGCCCAACCGCGCGGTTAGCGATTTCCTAGCCCGCGAAGGCGGGGATTATAAGCTCGATACCGATCTGTGCGACTTTTACGGCCATAATGCCACCTATAACCCCAATGGCTGGCTCGTCCGCAGGTGAGGCTGGGGGCCGGTGTCTAGCGCCAGACGAACTAGCGAAAGATTTGGATGACGACCTTGATAGACTCAGCCCTTAGCGTATTTCGACGTGAAAGGGAGCGGCTTCGCTTGCGGATGTGACAACCGGACGCAATTGACCTGCCGAAGGCATGGTCGTCGGGCGGTCGCCTAACACACCCTGGCGTGAGTGAATCACCACCTTGATCGCGCCTGCCCCAGATTTATGCGGCGTTTGGGCCGGATGGGCGGAGGTGAATTCGGGGGCCTTAGCTGCGCGATCCTATGACAATGTCAGGCTGACTTGACATTGTCTTTCTTGCCTGACATTTTGTCAGTATAACCTGACATTAGGCGGCGCAGCATGCACAACCGATTGAGACTCCTAAGGGCGGAGCGGGGCTGGACCCAGGCGGAACTGGCTTATCGCCTCAACGTCTCACGCCAAGCGGTCAATGCCATCGAGACCGGTAAGCACGACCCCTCACTCAGCCTTGCCTTTCTAATTGCGCGCCTCTTCGACCTCTCGGTCGAACAAGTTTTCACCGACCAACCCCGGGACTGATGCCCCTTGGAGAAAGAGCCATGACTGATATCGATCCTTCTTCGCGCCTTGAGTCTGGTAAAGATGTCCGCGCGCCTAATCGGCGCCGGATCATCTATACCATCATTGTGCTCAGCCTGCTTTTGGGTTCGGCCGTGGGTGTTGGCATGGTCATGTCTAAGGGGGGCGCATTGAAGTTCATGCCCGTGACGGCTTGGTCACTGGCCGCACTCGCCGCCCTGCTGATTGCGGTCTTTTCGGCCTGGTTCTACCGATGGGTCGATGAGGTCGAGGTCAAGGACAACCTCTGGGCCAACACGGTCGGCCTGCATGTCGGTTTCGCCATTGGTGCGCCATGGGTCTTCTTGGCCGAGATGGGCCACGCCCCCGAGGTGAATGCCTCCATCTTGCTTCTGATCATCATCGGCTCGGCCGCGCTCTATTATACAGCCGTCAAGTTGTGGCGGATGATGTGAATGGGACTTTTGGGCCGAATGCGTGAGGGTGATTGGTCTGGGCCACGGGCACTCAGCCAGTTAGCCCTAGCCTTTCCGCTCAACAGCGATTTAATGGGTGATCGATCTTGTCGCCCCTGGGCGGCCCCAGCCTTACGCGGAGTGACACGTCATGACTGAGCGCAAATTGCATCCTGAGACCTTGGCCCTGCATGCGGGCTGGCGGGCCGATCCGGCGACGGGGTCGGTTGCGCCGCCCATCTATCAGACCACGTCTTATCAGTTCCGCGATTCCGAGCATGCGGCCAATCTGTTTTCCCTGACGGAGCTCGGCAATATCTATACCCGGCTTGGCAATCCCACCACCGACATATTGGAACAGCGCATTGCCGCGCTAGAGGGCGGGGTTGCGGCCCTGGCCGTGTCTTCGGGTCAGGCGGCAACGGCGCTGGCGATCCAGAACTTAGCGCGCAGCGGCGATAATATTGTCAGCTCGACCGACCTTTATGGCGGCACCTGGAACCTGTTTGCCAATACCTTGCGCGATTTTGGCATCGAGGTGCGGTTTGTCGATCCGACCGATCCAGAAGCCTTTCGCAAGGCCACGGATGACCGCACCCGCGCCTATTATGCCGAGACCCTGCCAAACCCCAAGCTCAGCGTGTTCCCGATTGCCGAGGTGGCCGCGATTGGTCGCGAATACGGCATTCCCCTGATTGTCGATAACACCGCCGCGCCGCTCTTGTGCCGCCCGCTCGATCATGGAGCCGCGGTCGTGGTCTATTCGACGACCAAATATATTGGCGGTCATGGCACCTCGATTGGCGGCATGATTGTCGATGGCGGCAATCTAGACTGGGCGGCCAAGCCAGAGCGCCAGCCCCTGCTCAATACGCCGGACCGCAGCTATCACGGCGCGGTCTGGACCGAGGCGGTCAAGCCCATGGGTCCGATTGCCTATATTATCCGGGCGCGGGTGGTGATGCTGCGCGATCTGGGCTCGGCCCTGTCGCCGTTTAATGCCTTCCAGATCTTGCAAGGCCTCGAGACCCTGCCCCTGCGCATGGCCCAGCACTGCAAGAATGCCGCGGCCGTAGCGCAGTTTTTGGCCAAGCGGCCAGAAGTCTCCAAGGTCATTCACCCCTCCCTTCAGACCGGCCTGCAGCGCGAACGGGCAGACCGCTATCTCAAGGGCGGCTATGGCGGCCTGGTTGGGTTTGAATTGGCCGGTGGGCGCGAGGCCGGGCGGCGGTTTATTGATAGCCTCAAGCTGTTCTATCATGTCGCCAATATTGGCGATGCGCGCAGCCTGGCCATTCACCCCGCCACCACCACCCACTCGCAATTATCGGCTGAAGAGCAATTGGCCAGCGGCGTTTCGCCCGGCTATGTGCGCCTATCGATCGGGATCGAGCATATTGACGACATCCTAGCCGATCTGGACCAGGCCCTATTGGCCGCTGCGTAAGGCCATAAGCCTCAAGGTCCAAACCCGGGCACACGCGCAAGATCGTGCCCGGGCGTGACGTAAGGGCTAGGTTATCAATGGCAATATTCCTATTGCCAGAGCGCGCAGCGCGCCTATCATCTAAGAAAATATAAGACCTTGGGAGGATATGGGCATGCATGATCTGGTGATCCGCGGCGGGACCGTGGTCGATGGCACGGGCTCTGTGCCGCGCCTCGCTGATATTGCCATTGATGGCGGGCTGGTCACATTGGTCGGCACAGTCACCCAGTCTGGCAAGCGCGAGATTGATGCGGGGGGCCTGCTGGTCACGCCCGGCTGGGTCGATATCCATACCCATTATGATGGCCAGGTGACCTGGGACAAGCTGTTGTCACCCTCATGTTGGCACGGGGTCACCACCGTGATCATGGGCAATTGCGGCGTCGGCTTTGCCCCGGCCCGGCCAGATAGCCATGACTGGCTGATCGCCCTGATGGAGGGGGTGGAAGACATTCCAGGCTCTGCCCTGGCTGAAGGCATCAAGTGGGACTGGGAAACCTTCCCTGAATATATGGACAGCCTGGAGCGCCAGACCCGGGTTCTAGATGTCGCCACCCAGGTGCCGCATGGTTCGGTCCGGGCCTATGTGATGGGCGAGCGCGGGGCGCGAAATGAGGCAGCCAATGATGATGATATTGCCGCCATGGCCAAGATTGTCCGTGAGGGCGTCGAGGCCGGCGCCCTTGGCTTTTCCACCTCGCGCACCATGCTGCACCTGGCCAAGGACGGCGAGCCTGTGCCCGGCACCTTTGCCAATCGGGCCGAACTGATGGGTATTGGCCGGGCCCTGGGCGAGGCAGGGCACGGCGTGTTCGAAATGGCCTCGGACATGACACCCGCCGAAGACGAATTTAACTGGATGAAGGACCTGTCGGCTGAGACCGGCCTGCCGGTGACCTATGCCCTGCTGCAATCGCCGATCGAGGCCGATAAGTGGCGGCACATGCTGGACCTGACCGATCAGGCCCGCAAGGAAGGCGCTAATGTCACGGCCCAGATCGCTTGCCGGCCAACCGGCATGGTTCTGGGCTGGCAAAGCACGGTGCATCCCTTTATCGCCAATGAGGCCTATCAGGCCTTGGCGGGCCTGCCGTTTGAGCAGCGGCTGGAAAAGCTGCGTGATCCCGCGGTGAAGGCGGAAATTCTGGCCTCCAAGCCGCGCGAGCTGAATGTGCTGGCCATGATCCTGACCCAAGGCTTTGACCGTATGTTCCGGCTGGAGCGCGAAAACGGGCTTGAATATGAGCCCGCGCCTGAAGACAGCGTTGCGGCGCTTGCCGCCCGCTCAGGCCGTGCCCCGTCCGAGATCGTCTATGACATGATGATGGAAAAAAATGGGCGCGGCTTTGTCTATCTGCCCCTGCTCAACTACACCCATTTCAATTTCGACCATATTTACGAAATGATGCAGCATCCAGCCACGGTGCTCAGCCTGTCCGATGGCGGCGCGCATTGCGGCATTATCTGCGATGCCAGCTTCCCGACCTATATGCTGACCCACTGGGTCCGCGACCGCTCGCGGGGCAAGACCTTGCCGCTGGAACAAGTGGTCAAGATGCAGACCCAAGATACGGCCAGGCTTTATGGCCTCAATGATCGCGGCGTCTTGGCGCCCGGCATGAAGGCCGATGTCAATCTGATCGATTTTGACAAGCTGAAAATCCTGCCGCCCGAAATGGTGTTTGACCTGCCCGCCGATGGGCGTCGTATGGTCCAGCGCGCCGACGGCTATCGCGCCACTATTGTCAGCGGCGTGGTGACCTTTGAAAACGGGCAAGAAACCGGCCAAATGCCTGGCCGTCTGATCCGTGGGCCGCAAGCTGCGCCCACCACCGCGCTTGCTGCTGAATAAACCGCTAGGCCAGCTCCGGCCTTTAATGACCAAGTTTCTCTATAGCTTAAGGCCTCGCCATGGATTTTGAATTTTCTGCAGAACAGCTGCAATTGCGCAATGAGGCGCGGCGTTATCTGGCCGACAAGTGCCCCACCACCGTGCCGCGCGCTGTGCTGGAGGGCGCTGGGTCCTATGATAAGGCCCTATGGGCAGGCCTGGCCGAGATGGGCTTTTTGGGCGCAGCCATCCCCGAAGAATACGGCGGGCTTGGGCTTGGCTATCTAGAGCTTTGTGTCATTGCCGAAGAGCTTGGCCGGGCGATTGCGCCGGTCCCCGTTTCCTCCTCAATCTTTTTGGTTGCTGAAATCCTCAAGGCGGCAGGAAGCGAGGCGCAAAAAAAGGCCTGGTTGCCCAGGCTCGCCTCAGGCGAGGTGATAGGGACCCTAGCGGCGATTGAAGGCATGGGCGGCGGGCGGCCCTCGACCCTCAAGACCCAGGTCAGCGGCGGCCTCTTGACCGGGGATAAGTCGCCTGTGCTGGACGGCGATATTGCCAATCTCGCCGTCGTCCTGGCCCGTCATGCGCCCGGACGCGATGAGGCGGGTCTGTCGCTCTATCTGGTGGACCTGTATGGCCCCGGCATTGAGCGCACAGTGCTAGAGACCATTGATCCCTCGCGCAGCCAGGCCAGCCTGTCCTTTAAGGGCGCCAAGGCCGAGCGGATTGGCGCAGAAGGCGAAGGCTGGCGGCTTTATGAAGCGGCGCTCGACCGGGCGGCGATCTTGACCGGGTTTGAGCAGATTGGCGGCGCGGATCGGGCTCTGGAAATGGCCAGGGACTATGCCCTGCAACGCTTTGCCTTTGGCCGGGCGATCGGGTCCTTCCAGGCCATCAAGCATATGCTGGCTGACATGTATGTCTCGGCCACCCTAGCCCGCTCCAATGGCTATTTTGGTGCCTATGCCCTCTCGACCGGCTCAGCCGATCTGGGCGAAGCCGCCGCTACCGTGCGGGTCAGCGCCACCAAGGCGTTCCAGCACTGTGCCAAGAACAATATCCAGGTGCATGGCGGCATGGGCTTTACCTGGGCCATGGACTGCCACCTGTTTTACCGCCGCTCCAATCTTTTGGCCCTGACGCTTGGCGGCCAAAATGAGTGGGAAGACAAGCTAATCGACCGGCTGCGCGCCAAGAACGCTGCCTAACCGGACCATTGAGACAAGGACCCAGATCATGAATTTCGACGACACACCACAAGAAGCCGCCTTTCGCGCCGAGGCCCGGGCCTGGATCAGCGCCAATGGTCCGCGTCATCTTTTGCCCCACCTGGAAAAAGCCGGGTTTGGCGGCATAGAGCTGGACGGCCTTGATCCCATGCAAGAGGCCAAGGCTTGGCAAAAAAAGAAGTATGAGGCCGGCTGGGCCTGTCTGCATTGGCCAAAAGCCTATGGCGGCCGCGGCGCAACCCCGATCGAGCGGGTGATCTGGGGTCAGGAAGAAGGCCCCTATGGCGCGCTGTCAGGCACCTTCATCATTGGCCACGGCATGTGCGGCCCCACCGTCATGGATTGGGCCGACGAAGAGACCAAGACCAAGCGCCTGCCGCCGCTTGCCTCCGGCGAAGAAATCTGGTGCCAGCTGTTTTCTGAGCCCGCCGGTGGCTCGGACCTGGCGGGTCTGCGCACCAAGGCGGAAAAGGACGGCGATGACTGGGTGATCAATGGCCAGAAGATCTGGACCAGCGGCGCGCATTATTCGCAATATGGCATTGTCATTACCCGCACCGACCCAGACGCGCCCAAGCATAAGGGCCTGACCATGTTCTATCTGCGCATGGATACACCCGGCGTGCGCATTGTCCCGATCAAGCAGGCCAATGGCCAGTCTGGCTTTAACGAGGTCTATTTCGACAATGTCCGCCTGCCCGACAGCCAGCGCCTTGGCGCGGTCAATGACGGCTGGAAGGTGTCGCTAACCACCTTGATGAATGAGCGCCTATCGATTGGCTCAGGCATGAGCGCGGGCTTTCCCGACATTTTCGAGTTCTGCAAGGAACTGGAACTGAGCGACGGCAGCCTAGCCATCAATGATCGCGGCGTGCGCGCCAAGCTGGCCGACTGGGCCTGCCGTCAAAGCGGGCTGAAATATACCGGCATGCGGGCCATTTCGGCCCTTTCGCGCGGTGAGACGCCCGGGCCTGAAAACTCGATCGGCAAGCTGGTCGCGGGTTCCAGCCTGCAGGAGATTGCCATGTTTGCGCTGGACCTTCAGGGTCAGGCCGGCGTGATTGCTGATCCAAAGCTGGCGGCCATGGGCGCCAAGTTCCAGGCCCAGCTGATGCGCTCGCCCGCCACCCGGGTTGAGGGCGGCACAGACGAGATCTTGCGCAACATTATCGGCGAACGCGTCCTGGGCCTGCCCGAAGACATGCGCGCCGATAAGGGTCTTCCCTTTAACAAGATCCCGACCGCTTAAAGGACAAAACCGCTCATGCCCGCGCCCTATAAGACCCTGCTGATCGAAAAAGACGGGGCGGTTGATCACGTCACCTTCAACCGGCCAGACGCCCTCAATACGCTGAATAATCAGATGGTCGACGATCTGCTCGACTATTTCGGCGGGCTCTATTTTGACCGCACCACGCGGATTGTCGTCTTAAAGGGCGCGGGCCGGGCGTTTTGCGCCGGTCTCGATATTAAGGAAAACCAGACCGCCCAGCCTGGCGACAATGCCAAACGCGGACCCTCAGCCGGGCTTTTAAGCCAAAGGCGCATTTCCGAGATCGTCATGCGGATGCGCCGTTGTCAGCAGGCCATTATCTCTTTGGTGCATGGCCCAGCCTGCGGCGGCGGCTTTGCGATTGCGCTGGCGTCTGACATTCGCATTGCCGGTGAAAGCGCGCGCATGAATGCCGCCTTTATCCGTATTGGCCTATCGGCCTGCGATATTGGCGTGTCCTATTTCTTGCCAAGACTGGTTGGGGTGTCGGTAGCGTCTGAACTGATGCTGACCGGCCGGTTTAT